>VGKH01000004.1 GCA_016867135.1 Candidatus Omnitrophota bacterium | reverse complement strand
TTCAGTTTCTATCGCCTGCTTCTTGCCGACCAAGATGACGTCTACATCATATTCTTTGGCAGCAGCAACCGCGCCCTCTACAATGGCACGAGGAGCATAATCTCCCCCCATAGCATCTACTGCAATGCGCATATCTTATTCCTTTTTCTTTTTGTCTTTTTTAACTTTGATTTCTACTACGACTCTATCTTTATAAAATCCGCATACCTGACAAATCTGATGCGGGTGTTTTAAGGTCTTGCATTGAGGGCAAACTACTAAATTTGGCGCCTCAAGCTTCCAATGGGTCCTGCGTTTTCTTCCGCGTTGCTTGGAATGTCTTCTTTTCGGTAACGGCATTTCTTCCTTCTCCTTTTTAATGAGCAGACAATTTACGCCTGCCTGCCGGCAGGCAGGGAGTGCCAGCGACGTAAATTATAGCTCCGAAGTTACGTCGGAGCGTCTGCGAATTAATCCCGCCCTTTTGGCGGATTACTTTATATGCCAGTCCTCGCCAAAAGGGCGGGACAAATTATCTTTTACAGCTACATTTCTCTACGTTTAAATTCTTTCCGCATTTATAACACAAGCCTTTGCAATCGGGCTTGCATAATGGTTTAACAGGAAAATCCAGGATCAATTCCTCACGCAGGTCTTGCGAAATATCCACATTTGCGTCGTCCTGTCCGACCTCGTAAACAAAACGGTATTTCTTGTCTATTTTTGTTTCAAAAGGGGTTAGGCACCTGGAACAGAAAACCTCTGCTACGCTATTTAGCCTGGCATTAACCGTAACGGCGTTAATGCCCTTTTCGATAAAAGCCTTGATTTCAATCGGCTTTTTGAAAATAATCTCTTTTGAATCAATATCTAAATCTGAAGGAGCCAAGCTTTCGCTTAACTCTAATCCCCCTTGGGGGATTTTCAGCAAATTTATTTTCATTTCTTCAGTTTCTTCTTAAGCTCTTTCTCCACAGAAGCGGGAACAAAACTGGATAGATCTGCTCCCAGGCCTGCTGCTTCTTTTAGAAGCCTGGATGATAAAAATGAATACTGTTCAGAAGGCATGAGAAATATCGTCTCAATATCAGCCGCCAGCCTTCTGTTGGTAAGCGCCATCTGGAATTCATATTCAAAATCGGAAATCATTCTTACTCCGCGGATAATAACGCTTATCTTTTTCTTTCTGGCAAAATCAATAACCAAGCCGTCAAAATCTTCCACGGTAATATTATTCATGCCCTTGACGGCTTCTTTAAGCATTGCTACTCTTTCCTTAACAGAGAAAATCGGATTTTTGGCCGGATTATGAGCGACTGCTACAACTACTTCTTCAAAAATCCCGCTCGCCCGCTTAATCAAATCAATATGGCCATAAGTGACCGGATCAAAGCTTCCAGGATAGATTGCCTTCTGGCACATTAAATTTCCCCCTTCAATGACGACATAATTTACGGAGTTCCCCTTTGTTTAAATGAATGACGACGTAAATTATATGTCGGAATTGACCCCCACACCAATTGGCTTATAGACAAAGCTAAATTATCAATTGGTGTGGGGGTCGAATTCGACCAACAAACTTACGTTCACTATCGTTCCGTAAGTTTTGGTCTCATTTGATAAAAAGACACTAGCGTGTCTCCGTATTTCTTTTGCTTAAAAAGCTCTAAACTGTCTGTCTTGTCAGGAATTATATCTTTCTTAAAATGCTGGATTATTACCAAACCAGAGGGACTTAATATATCACAAGAGGCCAAACTTAGCAAGGATTTTTTCGCTAAATCTTGGTAATAAGGCGGATCAAGAAAAATAATGTCAAACTTTCTTTTTTGCCCGGCCATTTGTTCGATAACCGAGAATGCATCCTTAGGTATAACCTCGTAATTAGAAATCCCCAAGCCGGAAAGGTTATCTCTTAAGGCAGCAATTGCCTCCCTGTCGTTTTCCACGAACCAAACCATGCCTGCCCCGCAAGACAATGCCTCAATACCCACTGCGCCAGAGCCGGCAAACAACTCCAGAAACTGGGCCCCCGCGACAGCCTCTCCCAAAATATCAAAAATCGCCTTTCTGGTCTTGTCCTGTGTGGGACGAAGATCCGGCTTAGACATTTTTAAGGGGCGCCCTTTTAGTTTTCCTGTAAGTACTCTCATTTTTAGCCTACCAACATCAGATCCTGAAACTCAGGGAAGGTTTTATTAAGTTTCTCTCTTATAACCAAATTAGTCCTTGAAGATAAATTGCGATCCTGCTCGATCAATTTCATCGCTTCTTCCCTTGCCTTTTGCAAGATATTGAGCTGGGTGATAGGATTGGCTATTTTTAACTCGGAAAGCCCGTGCTGGCGCTGGCCGAAAAATTCTCCCGGCCCCCTGATCTTTAAATCCTCCTCGGCAATCTGAAAACCATCGCTCATGCTGGAAATTGCATTGATCCGGGAGATTGCATCGGGACTTTGAGGATTGGCAATCAAAATACAATAAGATTGATATTGTCCTCGTCCGATACGGCCGCGCAATTGATGCAACTGCGCCAGGCCAAATCTTTCCGCATGCTCAATCACCAATACCGAGGCATTTGCCACATCGATCCCTACCTCCAGGACAGTTGTAGCAACCAAAATATCAAGTTTGCCATTCTTAAAATCCATCATAGTCTTATCTTGCTTTTGGCGGCTTAATCTTCCGTGGACCATGCCCAGACGAAAATCCTTAAATGTCCCTTTTCTTAATTCATCATACATCTTTTGCGCTGCCTTCAATTCTAAAAAGTCAGATTCTTCAATAATGGGATAAACAATATAAGCCTGGCGGCCTTCTTTAATCTTCTCTTTGATAAAATCATGGACCTCCGGGATTCTCTCTTCGGGAAAAACTTGAGTCTCAACCGGAACTCTTCCCGGCGGAAGCTGGTCAATCACAGAAATATCTAAATCTCCGTAAATGGTCATGGAAAGTGTCCGGGGAATCGGAGTTGCGGTCATAATCAAAACGTCGGGATTAGTTCCTTTCTTGGGCAGAAGCGCACGCTGGGAAACTCCGAACTTATGTTGCTCATCAATCACCACCAAGCCTAATTTCTTGAATTTCAATTCTTCCTGGATTAAGGCGTGCGTCCCGATAACCAGATCGATCTTTCCTTCCCGAATTTCTCTATAAAGCTTTTGCTTGTCTTTGTCTTCTAGGCTACTGGTCAACAAAGCCAGATTTATTTTTTTAGAAAGCCTTTTAATCTGCTTCTGGATATTTTCATAATGCTGATTTGCCAATATTTCCGTCGGAACCATAAACGCAACCTGCCAGCCTCCGGAGGAAGCGATAATCGCAGAAATCACTGCGACAACCGTCTTTCCCGAACCCACATCGCCCTGCAATAATCGATGCATCGGCTGTGGCGATTGCATATCCTTTTTGATTTCTGCCAAGACCCTTTCTTGCGCCGATGTAAGTCTGAAGTTTAAACTTTGGATAAACTGCGTTAAGAAAATTTCATCAATTTTATGGGCTATGCCCTGTTTTTGCTTGGTATTAAGCTTTCTTAAGGCAACGGGAATAGAATAAAAGAAAAATTCTTCAAAGGCGAGACGCTGGTAGGCCTTTTGCTGGATTGCTTTATCTTCCGGGAAATGAATATTGATGATACTCTGAGCTAGATTAAGCAGGTCCTGGCGTTTACGGATATCATAAGGCAGGGGCTCTTGAATTTTAGAGATAAAATCATCTAAAGTATGCTTGATCAATTTTCTAAAATACCTCTGGCTTATCCCTTCAGACAGAGAATAAACCGGGACCATCCGACCAAGATTTAAACTTTCCTCCTCTTTATCTTTTTCATCTAGGATTTCAAATTCCGGAGAATTAATCTGCAAAGCCCCTTCGTATCTTTCTATGCGTCCGTAGAAAATTACGCTTTGTCCGTTTTTGAAAAGTTTCTTTAAATAAGGCTGGTTAAACCAGACTGCTGATATCTTGCCCGTTTTATCTCGTACCATAAGCTGAAAAATGCTAAAGCCGCGTCGCCTCCAAGACTTTCTTTCGCCTTTAATAAAAACTTCGCCCTTAATCGTCTGGTATTCTTTCTCTTTGAGTTGGCTTATAGAAACAAAATTGGTCCTGTCTTCGTATCTTCTGGGGAAATAGTAAAACAGATCCTCAATGGTCTCTATCCCAAAGTTTTTTAGGATTTTTGATCTTTTAGGACCCACGCCCTTTAAATACTGAATCGGACTATTGAGTTTGTTTTCTTGAGACATAAATATTCTTTGTGAATGAAGGTTTATTGCGGATTGTAATCTTAAAGCTTCACCTGAGAAGGACTACGCCTAAGATTACCAAGCTTACCCCGGAAATTTTAGCAAGCGTAACTTTTTCCGACAAAAAAATTACTCCCAAAATAAAGGAAATAATCGGATAGCCCGCTGCCACAGGGACCACTTTGGACAACTCGCCTAGCTTTAAAGCGCGATAAAAAAACATCTGCCCCACGACGCTTGCCAATATCCCCCCGAGCATAATAAATATGACTGTTTGCGGCTTAGCTGCCAAAGCCTCTTTTATCGACTGGGTTCTGAATATAATAACAAGGATTAACCCCAATACTACTCCTAGGCATCTCAATATCAAACCGGAAAAAGGTTCAATCTTAGAAATCCCGAATTTCTCAAATAAAGGGGCTGCGCCCCAGAAAAATGCCGTCAACAATGCCCAATGAAATGCAGTCATAACTACTCCTTTAATGAGCGCACAATTTACGGAACGTTAGTGAACGTAAATTGTGCGCGCGGATTAAACCCCCACACCAATTGGAAATTTAGTTTTGTCTCTAAGTCAATTGGTGTGGGGGTCAAATTCAGCCAGACGACTTAGCTTCACTTTCGCCTGCCGGCAGACAGGCAGGTTCGCTAAGTCGTGGCTTCATTTGACTTATCTTTTAAATGCTTCTTGATTTCTTCCTGGAATCTCTGTCTATAGCCATGTTCAAAAACATCATTAAAATCGTAGATGTTTCTAAAATCTTCTATTTTATCTTCATCGGTCTTTTTTAATAAGCCGTTATTAACCATGTTAAAAACTATATGGCCGAAATCCTCGGTCTTGCTTATACCCCAATGCTCAAGGACGGATTTTGCCATGGTTCCGAATTCCTCAAAACAATATTCCTTAATACCCTCCAGAAGCTCTTTGCCCGTAACATGGCCTTGTCGCCTGAAATTCTTCTGGGTAAAAGCTAATGCCCTCATTACAAATTCATAGGCCTCTTCTTTGTAGCGGGGGTCTTTGGTCACGATCTCTTCAATTTTGCTAAAAAAATCTTCTTTCATTAAAATACCTTTTTATCCTAACAAACCTTACCGTGCTTGTAAGGGCGCTTTTGATTCTTATGCATTTTCTTTTCTATTTCTTTTAATATATCGATTTTCATGCCTCCGCATAAATCAAAAAGCCGGATAAAGGTGTCTGCAATCTCTTCGTTAAAATTGGCTTTATCCTGGGTTCTATGGGCCTCCATCGCCTCGGAAAGCTCGGTGACAACAAGCATTAGCATCTCGCCGATATTTCTTTTGCTGTCCCAGAAACCTTTTTGGCGGGCAATCTTATGGCATAATTTAGACAAACCTTTTAAATCAGACCTTAACTTCGCTTTTTTCATTTTAATACTCTCCTAAAATTAAGCTCTTTAGTGATTTTCGGCAACTTTTTGTTAGCTGCTCATCTGAATATCCCAGCGTAATAACTGCCATTAGCTCGTAATCCAAGCCTACATCCAAAAGAGCGCTAACCTCATCTTTTTTGTTAAGGATTTCTCCCAGCCAGCAGGTAGCCAATCCCTGCGCGTGGGCGCAAAGTAGCATGTTTTGGATGCAGGCGCCGATTGCCAGAATATCCTTATCCCGGTTATAACTTGAACCTGAATCCAAAAAAATGCAAATGGCAATCGGCGCCCCGTTTATGACCCGCGCATATTTAGTCAATAGCGCCAGCTTGCTCTTGATAACTTTATTTTTGACTACCACAAACCGCCAAGGCTGATTATTCAATCCCGAAGGCGCCCAACGTCCAGCCTCTAAAATCTCCTCAATCTCATTATCTTTCGGAGAATCTTTAAGATACTGGCGGATGCTTCTTCGGCTGCGAATTGTATCTAAAAAAGCTTGTTTTCTTGGCGATTTCATTAGTCAATATGATATCTTAAGTTAGGTTAGAAATCAACACATTCGTATACCCCGATGGCAAACCTGATAGCACAAGACAGACATCGGGATTTGTCTTCTAAATTTATCAAAGGTATACTTCAGTGTTGATACTGCACGTTCGCTTCGCTCAGTGTCCCTCGAACAGTCCCGAGCAAAGCGAGGGAAGAGCGACCCTGGACAATCTTATCAAAGGGTCGCCGAATGTATCAAGGACGAATGGGTAGGATTAATTTAAGCTCTCAGCCAGAGCATAAATCTACTTTAACTGCGGTTTCGATATACGGAACCAAGGGCAATCAAAACAATCATCAAATTCCCGTTGTCTCTGGGGCCGGAAATCATGGCTAACATTATAACATTGATCGCCCATGTGTAATTGAAAAGCTTTACACTGCTCCCTTTTTGGCTTGGGGCATTTCCAAAACTCCCAACACTGATTAATATTTTCGCTATTAATATTCTTCTCTATCATTTTTATGGATTGGTTTCTATAAAAATATTGCTGGATTTAAATTGAAACAAAATCTTATTTCGGTATGTAGGATAATTACACACCTATAATTATTTTATTAATATATTCTCAACTGTCAAGCTTTATTTGCTAATGGGCAAAGGCATGGTATTGGAATAAAAAAATGGGGCGTCCCGACGTTTCGTCGGGACGCCCCTGAATCGAAATCTAATTTAATAAACTACGTTACCTCTTTTAATTCCCAAACAAAGGCCTTCACGCCTTCTTTACCTAAGCTGCCACGCAGGCTTTTCACACAACTGACTAAATTTTTTGCCTCGGTTTCATTGCAGGCAATATATAAAATATTATTTCTCCCTGGCCAGATATCGTCTCCCATATGCGTTCCGGAAGTTTCCCCTGAACCATATACGCTATTAATCTTGGTATAGTTCTTCATCGGGCATTTTGCCATAATTTCCATAACTTCCATATCAATAGCTTCGTTATAGACAATCATAACCATTCGATTCATACTATTTTGCCCCCTTTAATGAGCGCATAACTTACGAGTCCAGAGATTGCTGGACGAGTAAGTTATATGCGCGAAGTAAACCCCCACACCAATTGGAAATTTAGTTTTGTCTCTAAGTCAATTGGTGTGGGGGTCAAATTCAGACCAGCAATTTACGTCACTTTGTTCCGTAAATTGCGTCTTCATTTGACCTCCTTTATCGTCGCTTTTCTATGGAAGATGGCATAAAGTGTGGGCACAAAAAGCATGGTAATCAAAGTCGAAACCAATAATCCGCCAAACATGGTGATACCCAAAGGGTTCCAGGTCTCAGAACCTTGGCCCCTGGAAAGAGCCAAAGGCAATAAACTTACCAATGTCGTGATGGTAGTCATCATTACCGGCCTCAACCTATCCCTACCGGCATTAGTGACTGCATCATACATTGACAAACCCCTAGAACGCAAAATAATAATATAGCTTATTAAAACAATAGCATTATTAACCACGATTCCCATCAACATAATAATTCCCAAATAGCTTACTATGCTTAATGTAGTTCTGGTAATTATAAATGCGACTATAACGCCGACAAAGGTAAAAGGTATAGAAAACATGACGATAAATGGGTCTAGCAGTGATTCAAACTGCGCAGCCATAATCATATAGACCAAAACAATACCCAATAATAATAAAAGCCCCAGATCCCTGAAAGCCTTGGCTTGCTCTTCAGCCTCACCGCCAAAATTTATCATGACATCGGAAGGAAAAGTCATATTTCTTAATTCTTTTTTGATATCTTCAATAACCTTTCCCGAGGAACGTTTATAGGTATTGCATTCAACCGTAACAACTCTTTCGCGGTTCTTGCGTTCGATATCTACAGGCCCATAACCTTCATAAATCTTTGCAATATTGGAAAGCCTAATTTGTTTTTTAGTAACTGGCGAGACGATAGACATATTCTCAATATCCTCAATTTTTGAACGGGAAGATTCTTCAAGCCTCACATAAATATCGTAAGTTTCGCCTTTCTCGCGATATTTAGTAGCGGTGCTTCCGGCAATGTAAGTCCTAAGACTGCTAGCAATGGTATTCATGTTAAGGCCAAGGCTGGCGGATTTTTCGCGGTCTACTTCAATTTTTATTTCTGGTCGACGAAATTCGCGAGAAACGGTAACATCAACCGCCCCTGGTATTTTCTCCATTATCTGCTTAATCTGCGAAGCGACCTGATCGGTTTCGTCAAAAGAGTTGCCGATAATATCAATTTGGACTGCCTTGCCTCCCATGCCGGTGATAACACGGCCAATAGGGTTACCAGATGAAATATCAATCTTTAATACCCCCGGAACCTGCTTAATCCTTTCTCTTAAATCCTGACCAACATCAAAAACAGAACGTTTTCTTATATCCTTAGCTACAAGCTTAGCCCCAGCCGTAATTATATGCGTTCCGGATGCCTTGCCCATACCTCTTCCTTGCCCTGGGACTTCTCCGGTACGAGCATAATAGAATTTAGCCTCGGGAATGTTATTAGCTAAAATATCTTCGATCCGGTTAGAAACCTTCTCCGATTCTTCCAGCCGTGTACCCAAAGGAAGGCTAATAGTCAAACGCAAATCTCCGGTATCTTCCTCGGGAGCAAACTCATTGCCGACAAAAGGAGTCAAGAATAAACTGGTGACAAAAGCAACCAAGAAACCGCCGACCACTAATTTCTTATGCCCCAGGCACCAAGCTAACTGCCGGGAATAGAATTCTTCCCAAGTTTTAAACATCTTTTCGGCTAAATTATAAAACCTGGTAAAAAACTTGGACCGTTTTTCTATCCCATACGGCTTCTTCATTATTTTCGAACAAAGCATCGGACTGAATGTAGAAGCGGTAAACAAAGAACCTATAAGCGTTGCGGTAACAATTACTGCCATTTCCCCAAACATAATGCCGATTACGCCAGGCAGAAATAACATCGGTAGAAATACAACAATGGTAGTAAATGTGGCTGCGGCGATAGACAAAAACATTTCTCGGGTTCCAAACAAAGCTGCCTCAACCGGACGGTTCCCTCTTTCCAGTTTTCTATAGATATTGTCGACGACCACAATAGCGTTATCTACAACCATACCGGCTACAATTACCAACGAAGAAAGACTGATAACGTTAATGGTACGGCCGCTTAAAAATAGATAGATAAAAGCAATCAAAAGCGAGAAAGGTATAGTTAAAGCAATAATGAAACTAGGGGTAATATGTCTTAAGAAGAACCAAACCACAAAAATAACCAAGACAATACCCAGCCAAAGCGTAGATTTAAGTGAATTGAGCGAAGTAATTATATCTTCAGAAGTATCAAATATGGTATTAATCTTTATATCGCTAGGCAGGACTTTTTCCAACTCCTTAAGTTTAGCTTTGATTCTTTCAGCGACCTGAACGCTGTTGGTGTCGCTTTGCTTTTGTACCATCATCATAAGGCCAGGCTGTTTATTGATGCGCACATTTAATGTGACTTCTTTAAAACTATCTTCAACCCTGGCAACATCCTTCAGATAGATAAAATTTCCGTTACTTTTTCCAATTATAACTAGATTAATCTCATCAGGAGAAGCAAATTCTCCCGGCAGACGAATGAGATAGTCGGTTAATCCCGTCTTGATTTTTCCTAATGGTTGTTGAATATTTTCCAGGCTTAAGGCATTCTGAATATCCAAAATGGAAAGGCCGTATCCTTCCAAACGTTGACGGTCTATCCAGATATTAATCTGGCGTTTTAAACCGCCAAACAGATTAACTGTCCCGACTCCTGGTAGTTGCCTGATAGCATCGGCAACCCGTTTATCAACCAAATCGTATAAATCAGAATATGATTCCTTGGCGGTTATACCAAAAAACATAATCGGGATACTGGCGGTATTAAATTTAAAGATGTAAGGGTTATCCATCTCGTCGGGGATATCGGGAAGCTGGCGTTTTGCCAATTCGATGCGGTCGCGTATATCATTGGAGGCGGCATCTAAATTTGTTCCCCAGACAAATTTAAGCCTGATCATTGAGACACCTTCGGACGAACTGGAAGTAATTTTCTCGATTCCAGGCGTAGTGGCAAGCTGGTTCTCCAGGGGCTCGGTAACATTAGCCTCGACATCTTCAGGGCTAGCTCCGGGATAAGACGAAATTACAGTTATTGATGGCGGTTCAATTTTCGGCATCATATCAATGCCTAAACGCGTAAGGCTATAGGCGGCCAAAACGATAATGGCAAAAAATATCATTAAGTTTGTTACCGGCCTTCTAACGCCAAATTCTGGAAGATTCATCCCGTTAAACCTTTCATTACTCTTCTGCCTTTACTTGGGCACCTTCAAAAAGCCTTTGCTGGCCGATAATAACTACCGGCTCTCCTTCTTTTAACCCTTCCTTAACTTCATAATTGGAGCCCTGTCTATTCCCTAATACGATTTTCTTCAAGGCCGCTTTATTATTTTCAATCACATAAACATAGGTATCTGGGTATTTACCGATAATGGATTCTTTTAAAATCGTAAGGACATTCTTAAATTCTTCGATGACTAATTCAACTTTGGCAAACATCCCAGATTGTAGGCGATGATCCGTATTCTCAATTGTAATTTCAATTGGCGCTGCCCGATTCTCTAAATTCAATACCGGACTTATCTTGGTAACTAAACCAATAAATTTTTCTTGCGGATATGCATCAACGCTAATATTGGCCTCTTGCCCCAAAGAAACCCTGGGAAGATACTTTTCCGGTATATCTAAGTTTATTTTTACCTTGTCCATTTTTATTACCAATGCGATAGCGGTCTGAGAGGTTACGCTTGCTCCGATATCAACATAAACCCTACCGATGATTCCCGATATAGGACTTTCTACGGGCGCCTTTTTAAACTTTAGACCAACTTCGTCTCTATCGATTAAGGCAATAGCCTCGCCTTTTTCTATGATGCTACCATCCTCCTTTAGTTTCTCAATAATCTTCCCGCTAACCTTAGGATAAACCTTTGCTTCATCCTGGGCTTTGATACTTCCTACATACTCAAGAGTCTTGGCTAAATCCGTAAGTTCGACTTTTTTTACTTTAACTGGAATATTCTGGTCATTGTTTTTGACCGCGGCCATCTTTTCGCAACCGATGGCTGCAAACAATAACAAAAGCATCAGAAAAGCAGGAAATCGTCTTGGCGTAAACATTATATTTCTCCTTTGGCTTTGTCTAAAGTCTCTCTGGCAATTATATAATCGTATATTGCCTGTTTTTTGTTAAACTCGGTTAAGCTGTATTTTAGGCTCGCATCATCTAAATCCAACGAACTAGCAATGCCAGATTCATACTTTTCTTCAATAACCGATAAATTATCTTGATAAACAGCGAATTCCGATTCGGTTGCCCTAATCTTTGAAATAGAATCCTTTAAATCAATATAAGCAGTTTTTATTTCTAAGGCAATATCTTTGATGATTTTTTCTTTGGTCAATTGTGTCTGCCTTAAATCTACTATAGCTTGCTCAACCTTGGATTTTGTCGCCCAGCCGTCAAAAATCGGCCAAGATACAGTCAGGCCGATGATGTTATAATCATTCCAGCTTTTGTTATTTGTTCCGGCTGCATGAGAACGGCTGTAATAATCCCAGGAAGCGTATATTGATGGCCTATTGTCTGCTTTAGCCATTTCTACAGCTGCCTTGCTAGCTTTCTCTTGGGCTTCATATTGTCTTATTTCAGGCCTGATCTTCATTGCTGTCAACAAAGCATCTTCTATAGCGACCTCCCTTGGCTCGTAGGCAAACTGCCCTTGGCATTGTACCTTCGTCTCATTATCAAGATATAGCAAATTCTTTAATAATACTTCAGCTGTTTCAACTGCGTTTTGCGATGCCTCGTAGACTTGTTCGATATTAGCTAGCGATTCCTTAATTGCTAAAATATCTGATTCTGATGCCTGGCCATTCTGAAAACGCGCCTCTATAACCGATAAATGTTCTTTTGTATTTTCAAGGATCTGTTGGTTGATTTTAGCGAAGTCTTCAGCTAATAAAAGCGTATAAAATGTTTTGATGACATCGAAAATTGTATCTAACTTAGTTTTATCTAAAAGCGCCTGCGAAACTTCAAAATTGTATTGATTGTATTTTATGGTATTGATGGTCTTGCCGCCTTTGTAAAGATATTGCTTTAAAGTAGCTTGGTTTGCAGTTTGATTTGAGGTATCCGAATATAAACCATTAGTTGAAGTAAGGTTTGAAGTAAAAGTAAGCGATGGGAATAATGATGCCCTGGCTTCAGAAATCTTTAACTTTGCTTTTCTGGCGCTTTCAGTGCTAAGCAGGATATCGCGATTGTCTCTTAAAGCAATGGCAACCGCCTCTTCCAAAGACAAAGGGATGGCTTCCTCTGCTATAGCAAAATTGGCAAACATCAAAATACCTATAATTAAAATCATCAAAACTTTCTTCATTTCTTGCCTTTTAAATAGATTATCCGCCATTCTCTTTTTCCAAAATTACCAAGATCTTTTTCATTAACGATAGGTACATTTCCCTGTCTTGAGGTTCCAGTTCTGATAAAATCGATTTCCATCTGTTGCGCATCCTATCGCGGAGAACATTAATTTCCTTCTGCCCTTTTTCTGTAAGCATTAAATTAATTACTCGCCGATCCTTTTTGTCGGGTATTCTCTTGATATAGTTTGTTCTTACCAGCCTATCTACAATCCCGGTGATGCTAGGAGCTGAAACCTTCATTTCCCTGCTCAATTTTGTTGCTTGGGTTGTCCCTTGTTCAGCTACCGCCAACATTATTGCCAATTGAGAAATCGGGATATCACTATAGGCAATGTAACCACGGTGCATTTTTCTTATCATCTTTGGCATGAGCATAGAAATTTCTTGTACAATCTGCCCTACCCTATCCATTTTAATTCCCCCTTTTAATTAACAAGGCTAACTATTTACTTAGCTATATTAAATATTAACATACTAAACTAAGATTGTCAAGAAATGCTTGGTAATTATTTTAAAGTGACAAAATTTCCCATTAAAAAGAAAAGGCCGGCTTAAGATTTAGTCTTAAGCCGGCCTCAAATTAAAGGAGCATCGACCGACTCTCCCGAAGCCTCGCGACATCAGTACCATGGGCCCTGAGGAGCTTAACTACCGTATTCGGAATGGGAACGGGTGTTTCCTCCTCGGAATAGACACTCCAAATCTACATCTAGAATTTCAATAACTACATTGCGAATAAAAGACAATTAAAGTGGGTCAAGCCGATTGGCAGATTAGTACTGCTAAGCTTAAAGCCTCACGGCTCTTACACACGCAGCCTATCAACCTCGTAGTCTACAAGGTGCCTATATCTCGACAAGTCGAGAAGGGATGTCTGTTCTTGAGGTGGGCTTGGCGCTTATATGCCTTCAGCGCTTATCCCGACCGAACATAGCTACCCAGCCTTTGCCCTTGGCAGAACAACTGGAACACCAGAGGTCCGTCCCTCCTGGTCCTCTCGTACTAAGGAGAGCTCCTCGTCAAACATCCTGCGCCCACATCAGATAGAGACCGAACTGTCTCACGACGTTCTAAACCCAGCTCGCGTACCCTTTTAACCGGCGAACAGCCGGACCCTTGGGACCTTATCCAGCCCCAGGATAGGATGAGCCGACATCGAGGTGCCAAACCGGGCTGTCGATATGAACTCTCGAGCCCGATAAGCCTGTTATCCCCGGAGTACTTATTATTCGATGAGCGATGACCCTCCCACGAGGTATCACCGGATCACTAAGCCCTACTTTCGTATCTGTTCGGTCTGTCGACCTCGCAGTTAAGCTGGCTTGTGCCTTTGCACTCCTCAGGCGATTGCCGACCGCCTTGAGCCAACCTTTGGACTCCGCCGTTATCATTTAGGAGGAAACCGCCCCAGTCAAACTGCCCGCCTGGCAATGTCTTGTCTCCTGATTCAAGGAAGACAATTAGGATTTTAATACGATGAGGGTGGTATTTCACATTGTGGCTCATCCCGATCTAGCGACCGGGCTTCAAAGCCTCCCACCTATACTACACAAATCGGACCAAAATCCAATACCAGGGTACAGTAAAAGTTCCGGGGTCTTTTCGTCTTGATGCGGGTAGACGGCATCTTCACCGCCACTACAATTTCGCCGAGCCTCTTGTTGAGACAGCGCCCAAGTTGTTACACCATTCGTGCGCGTGGGAACTTACCCCACAAGGAATTTCGCTACCTTAGGACCGTTATAGTTACGGCCGCCGTTTACTGGGGCTTCAGTTCGGGGCTTTGCATCCACCTTACGGCGGACACTAACTCCTCTCCTTAACCTTCCAGCACCGGGCAGGTGTCACTCCCTATACGTCGTCTTGCGACTTTGCAGAGAGATGTGTTTTTACTAAACAGTCACCCGGGCCACTTTATTGAAACTCTGGAACGCTCCGGTGTGCCCTTCACATTCCAAAGTACCCCTTCTCCCGAAGTTACGGGGCTATTTTGCCGAGTTCCTTAACAAGAGTTATCTCGAGCGTCTTTCCATATTCTGGATATCTACCTGTGTTGGATTACGGTACGGACAACTAGACCACTCCTCATCAGCTTTTTCTCGCCAGCGTAGCGTCGGTCACTTCGCCCTTGCCGTAGCGCAGACTCCTGAAACCTCTCATCCTCAACTTCCGTTAAGGCCTACAGGTTCAAACGGAGACATCCAACACTCCGCAGACCTAGCTTACTGTGTCAACTGATAAGTTATAACGCAATCTAGTCGGTGCCGGAATATTAACCGGCTCTCCATCACCTACGCCCTTCGGCCTCGGCTTAGGATCGACTAACCCTGGGCGGATTAACCTTCCCCAGGAAACCTTAGATTTTCGACGGATCCGTTTCTCGCGGATCTTTTCGCTACTCATACCGACATTATCCCTTCTGTCTCCTCCAGTGCTCCTTACGGTACACCTTCAATGTAAGACAGAATGCTCCCCTACCCCCTCCGACGTTTCCGTCGGAGAACCACAGTTTCGGTAATAAGCTTGAGCCCCGATTATTTTAGGCGCGAAACCTCTCGACCAGTGAGCTGTTACGCACTCTTTAAATGGTGGCTGCCTCTGAGCCAACATCCTGGCTGTCAAAGCGATTTCACATCCTTTACCACTTAGCTTATTCTTAGGGACCTTAACTGGCGGTCTGGGCTGATCCCCTCTCGACGATGAGGCTTATCCCTCACCGGCTGACTCCCGAGGTAAAAATAATGGTATTCGGAGTTTGGTTGGGTTTGCTAGCCTGGTAAGGCTGCTAGCCCATTCAGCACTCTACCCCCACTATTCAATCACTCGAGGCTAGTCCTAGAACTATTTCGGGGAGAACCAGCAATTTCTGAGTTTGATTAGCCTTTCACTCCGACTCACAGCTCATCCCGCAGTTTTTCAACACTGATGGGTTCGGACTTCCACCTTGCTTTCGCAAAGCTTCACCCTGGCCATGAGTAGATCACTCAGCTTCGGGTCTACTATACGATACTAATCGCCCTATTCAGACTCGCTTTCGCTACGTCTTCGTCCGTTATCGGACTTAAACTTGCATCGCACAGTAACTCGTCGGTTCATTATTCAATAGGTACGCCGTCAGGCATTATATCCACTTGCGCAGATATCATAGCCCTCCGACAGCTTGTAGGTCCATAATTTTAGGTTCTATTTCACTCCCCTCACCGGGGTTCTTTTCAACTTTCCTTCACAGTACTTGTCCACTATCGGTCAAACTAAATAGTATTTAGTCTTAGCCCGTGGTCGGGCCAGATTCCTACAGGGTTTCACGTGTCCCGTAGTACTTGGGATACCTCTACAGTGCTTCAAGATTTTGCTTACAAGGCTTTCACTTTCTTTGGCGTGTCTTTCCATACACTTCTGTTATCTATCTGCAATCCGATATCGAGGTCCCGCAACCCCTTGCATCTTGCGATGCAAAGTTTAGACTCTTCCCTCTTCGCTCGCCGCTACTAGGGGAATACCATTCGGTTTCTTTTCCTCCAGATACTTAGATGTTTCAATTCTCTGGGTGTCGCTTCCTAACCCTATTTTGAATTTTAGGCTAGGATTACTTGATATTACTCAAGCAAGGTTTTCCCATTCGGAGATCTCCGGATCAAAGTCTGTTTGCGACTCCCCGGAGCATATCGCTGCTTACCGCGTCCTTCATCGCCTTAGTTTGCCAAGTCATCCTTTATGGACCCTTTGTAGCTTGACCACACAAAAAACCGTCTTTTTCCGCTATGTAGTTATCAAAGAACCAATCGCATCAGCCAAAGGCTGATCCGCCAAAGGCGGAAATTTCTGCGAATAAATTCTAATTTAAAATTTTTTGTATTAAATTTTGGTGGAGCAGAGCGGGTTTGAACCGCCGACCCCCTGGTTGCAAACCAGGTGCTCTCCCAGCTGAGCTACTGCCCCAAAAATTTTTTCATTAATGAAAAAATTTTTGGTCCTGAGGCTAGTGGCCGAAGGACCTTTGAAAGGCACTTCATCAATTTCATCAGAACTAAATCTACTCAGTGCCATTTTTGCCTGAGTTTTAAACTACGGCAAAAATGGGCCCAAGTGGACTCGAACCACTCACCCCCGCGTTATCAGCACGGTGCTCTGCCAGATGAGCTATGGGCCCAACTCTTAGTTTTGATATACAAAGAATGGGAGCCCTTCAGCTCTCCAAATAATTAATGGGAGCAAAATAGTGAACTCCCTAAAAAAAGAAAAATAGCCAAGTATTTCCGAGAGTTAAAATTAGCTCTCGTTATTACTTTGTCACTTGGATTTGTTCCATTGTTCCTAATTTTCTTGTTAAAAAAATTAGAAAGGAGGTGATCCAGCCGCACGTTCCCGTACGGCTACCTTGTTACGACTTAGCGCCAGTCACCGGTTTTACCTTCGGCCTACTTGCGTAGGACTTCGGGTACCCCCGGCTCCCATCGCTTGACGGGCGGTGTGTACAAGGCCCGGGAACGTATTCACGGCGGCATAGCTGATCCGCCATTACTAGCGATTCCGGCTTCATGAAGTCGAATTGCAGACTTCAATCCGAACTGAGGCTGGTTTTCTGAGTTTAGCTTGACTTCGCAGTTTTGCATCCCTTTGTTCCAGCCATTGTAACACGTGTGTAGCCCAGGGCATAAAGGCCATACGGACTTGACGTCATCTCCACCTTCCTCCTGGTTATCCCAGGCAGTCTCATTAGAGTGCTTTCTTTAAAGCCTTTCGGCTTCAAGAAGTGGCAACTAATAATAATGGTTGCGCTCGTTGCGGGACTTAACCCAACATCTCACGACACGAGCTGACGACAGCCATGCAGCACCTGTGTAAGTTCCTGACTTGACAGGTCGTTCCCCTTTCAGTTCACTACTTCTTACATGTCAAGCCCTGGTAAGGTTCCTCGCGTAGCGTCGAATTGAACCACATGTTCCACCGCTTGTGCGGGCCCCCGTCAATTCCTTTGAGTTTTAACCTTGCGGTCGTAGTCCCCAGGTGGAGCACTTAATGTGTTAACTGCGGCGCTGATCCTTACGAACCAACACCTAGTGCTCATCGTTTACGGCTAGGACTACCAGGGTATCTAATCCTGTTTGCTCCCCTAGCTTTCGCAGATCAGTGTCAGAACTGAGCTGGAGAATCGCTTTCGCCACTGGTGTTCCTCCCGATATCTGCAGATTTCACCCTTACACCGGGAATTCCATTCTCCTCTTCCAGTCTCAAGCCTCACAGTATGAAAGGCCATTCTCCAATTAAGTTGGAGGATTTCACCCCTCACTTACAAGGCCACCTACCTGCCCTTTACACCCAATGAATCCGAGTAACGCTCGCCACCTCCGTATTACCGCGGCTGCTGGCACGGAGTTGGCCGTGGCTTCTTCTCTAGGTACCGTCAGTTTCAACGCTATTAACGTTGAAAGTTTCTTCCCTATCGAAAGAGGTTTACGATCCGAAAACCTTCATCCCTCACGCGGCGTCGCATAGTCAGGCTTGCGCCCATTGCTAAAGATTCTCGACTGCAGCCTCCCGTAGGAGTCTGGGCAGTGTCTCAGTCCCAGTGTGGCTAAACATCCTCTCAGACTAGCTACCCGTCAAATGCCTTGGTAGGCCGTTACCCTACCAACAAGCTGATAGGACGCGAGCTCATCCTTCAACAGCAGGCCTTACGGTCCCTGCCTTTGATCTAAAAAACTTAAGTTCTCTAGATATCATCTGATATTACCCTAACTTTCGCTAGGCTATGTCAGATTAAAGGGTAAATTACTCACGTGTTACTCACCCGTTTGCCGCTATTAATCAGACGAATTGGCATCCACCTTGCGGCTTCAACCTCTCCAACTGAAAAATCGCGCGACTTGCATGCCTAATCCACGCCGCCAGCGTTCACTCTGAGCCAGGATCAAACTCTCCGAAAAAACTTGGCTATAGATTTCTTTACAAAGAACAGAACCACTGAATCACAGAATTCACAGATTTCACAGAAGAACCTATTTTAACCTTCAGAGACTCTGTTTCTTCTGTGTTTCTGTGGTTGCAAAAATAAAAAAGGCATCAAGACGATGCCTTTTAAACTTCATCCTCTTTTATTAAAGAATCATCCAGTATTGTCAAACTGCAAAAACATTTTCACAGTTATAATATGGACCACTTCCTTAAATTTTGATTCTGCTTAAGTATAACAACAAAAACTTTTTTGTCAAGTATTTTTTTGCGCTTATTTACTTTAATTACAACGACTTTTAACTTAGCGGAATTAACAGAATTTGCTCTAGGCGGCGTGCTTTGTAATATCTTTCAGGCTCTGCAAATTACCGAAAACTATAATTATGTCTTCATCTTTAAGGCTATCAGAACCCTTTGGAACCGTAATCAAGCAGCCGGATCTTCCCATAGCCAAGACAACAAAACCCTTCTCCTTGAAATCTGTATCGGATAATTGTCTGTCCACGTATCTGGAACGTTTATCAATCTTGACCTCGCATACCCCATAATCCTTATTTAACTGCAGCGCCTGTTCCAGAGCAACCCTGCGAGGATACCTTCTCTTTTTGAGCTGCCTTTCAATATTGCGATGAAAAAACGCCAACAATCTCTTGCTGCGTGTTATCAATAAAATTACAAGAAAAACCAAAATTATAACCAATAGCTGTCTAACAATAATGGACTACTGAAAAACAAACACAACTTGAACCAAGGATCGTAATAAACCCTACGGTGCCAAGAATCATAAGAAACATTACAATCCTGCGACGCTGTCTATTGGTCATAATCAGCTCGGCTTCTTTCGTTGTAAACCCAGTACCAGTCAAAGCGGAAAGCGCCTGGAATCTCGCGGCTTGTATAACAAGCCCAGTCAATCTCAATGCTGAAGCTGCAACCTCCATTAGAATTGCAAGCAGAATAACCATACAACCAGAAATAATTACGCCTAGCATAATTAATTTATCTTCCTATAAAAAGTCAGAATTTACGTTTATAAAGATTACTTACCGCTGTCTTTCAGGACCAAAGAAAGCAAGAAAGCAGTATTTGCTAAAACTAAAAAACTTATCGATTTAAAACGCATCAGTGCAACTGAAGGCAAGCCGTAGAATCTAGAAAAAATTGCATAAGCTACCAAGACAATTCCTACTATAATTAGAATCTTTGACATTTGACCTACACCTCCTTTTTTTATCAATACTATTATAAATCACAAAGCGCTAAAATATCAACCACAAAATGAAAATATCATAGTAATGACGCGCTCAATCCAGGCCGTTGGCTAATTCACCCAGAGACAAGCTTAGAATTATTGGATATTCTTCTTATAAATATCGCTAAGACTAAACTTGCTATCGCGTAGAAGAAACTAAAGATTAATACTCCCGGATGCTGAAGAAAATAATCGGTAATTAATCCGGGATCTTTAAAAACGCCTTCTCCCAGAACCGAAAGGATAAATTGCAACCAGAAAATCCTTACCGGAGAACCCAAAATGACAGCTAATAAATACTGTGAAAAACTAATTTTTGTCAGCCCTGCCGCAATATCTAGAAACCTGTAAGGGACAAGCGGGACAATCCTCAAAACAAAAATACCCCAAAAACCAAAACGAACAATGTTCTTATCTAATTTATCAAAACTGCCTTTCAATTTGTCCTTTACAAAATCCCTGCCGAGAACCCTACTCAAATTAAAAAGAATACTGGCGTTTATTATCTCTGAAACAAAAATAAGAAGACTACTAAATATGGGCCCAAACAAAACGGCGCCAATGACCTTAAAAACATCTTTAACCAACCAAACGAAAAAGGTAACGGCAACGTACAAAACAATAAATATTAACCCGGAGTAGACAATCGGAAACCTTGACAAGAAACCTTTAAAATAATGCCAATCGACAGGCAATAGCTTACCCAATAACCACGTTAAAAAGAAAAACAAAACTAACACCAGAAAACCCAATCTATTATTCTTTGATATCATTTTTGTTCCCATTTTTTTAATTATATCATAAAACTGCTGAATTAAGAGTTACTGAAAAAAGAATTATGTTTTTATTATTAAAGATCGACCGGTTTCGCAAATTTACTTAAACTTACTTATATTTAAAAAAAATGACAAATTCTACGCATTAAGAATACTATATATTGCGCTATAAAAAAATCGCGATACAACATTATGACACTAATAGACAAAAAATGGGGGGGCGATGAAATAAATTTCATCGCCCCCCCCTAAAAACAATCTTATCTACGTGAATATTTTTTCACCATCTCATCTATAAAACGTCCCGCTGCTTCTCTTCCGCCCAAACCAAAGGCCAAGGCAAGCGCAAGACAAACTGCGCCAAAGAAGATATTAAAAGTTGTACTCACTAAGACAGTTGCAATTCCTAATTGCCCTATTGCAATAGTGGCTCCAAAAATTACAATTGCCCAGTATCCCAACCCGCTCAAGAATTCAGGGTTTGGCAGATTTGCATTCAAAGAAGTGGTGCGGACGATACCGGAAACAAATGTTCCCAAAAACATAGCAATGACCAGAACAAACAATGCCGCGATAACCCGAGGTATATAAGAAATTACCCCCTCGATTAGCCTTGAGGCTATGGTCAAACCAAATACGTTTGTCACCAATACCAAAACTATGACCATAACTAACCAATAGACTAAAGCACTCAAGATCTCGCTAAAAGTAAGCCTCACTCCGCCTTTCGTCAAGATCTCAGCAATGCCTGCCTTTCTGGCCAAAACATCAAATCTTATCGCACTCAGTATCTTGCCCATAAGGTCTTTTAAGACCTTGGCAAAAATCCAGCCAACAAGAAGAATAATCAAAGCTCCCAACAGGTTAGGAACAAAAGTTGCTGCCTGCGACAGCATTTCTTTAATAGGTTCGGCTAAGATTAAATTCCAATCCATACCTTACCTCCTTTCTTACGCTTATTGTATACCGAAGGCATTTTGATTTCAATAGAAAGTTTTAGAAATATTGGCGGCGAGCTACGGCTAACGGATATTGCTTTTTAAAATCATATCGCCGATTTCAAAGCCCAGACGCCTTCCTACAACATCGCACTTGACTCTGAAAAAGAAGAATATCGGGCGGGATTTAACATTATTCAAGGCCTCAAAGTTTCCTTGTCCTTTAGATATAATCATCTTGGCTGAATTGAATAGCTTTAAAAATTTTTTATTACAATATTTCAACATCACCCCCGGACCATCGCAACCGCTGGAAATGATTTTGGCAATCTTGCCTATGCCACAAGTAATGGCGTCTTCTTTTAAAGCATCATTAATTATAGGATTTTCTCTAACTACATAAGTAACTTTTTTATCCATTTCCTCTATAAGGACCCTGTCAAAAACAACCTCTCCGGCATTATCGGCAAGGTATAGGATTGAATCGGTCTTAGCTAAAGCTTTTTTAAAAGAAACATAATCAAAAAGAGCTTTTTTATGGGCATTATGGATATCAAAATCCGGATTCCAAAGATCGTTTATCTCTTTGTCAATATCAAATGAATGTTTGGCTCCGTAATCGATAATATTCCCAACAATTGCCAGGATTACTGCCGTAAGAAGCCTGTCAGGCGAATCCTGTATCTTCCTTTTTAATTCTGGATACAAGCTAAGCGCCATTTTATTACTCTGTCTTTTTATCTTCTCATACGGATCTTTTTTACCCGTGACCTTACTGACGATTTTATAAAGGATTCTTCCCATATACGGCGGGCATTCTTCCATAGGATATCGCTTCAGGATTTCCGCAAGCTCATCCCTAATCTTTTTTTGCTGGGATTCCTTAGCGCCTGCAATCCTAGCCGATTCCCTGGCCTGTTTGTAAAAACATGGTATGCAGTCTTTATAACTTTTCATATTACCGGATTGTGGCTTGAGGAACTTGGTTAAATTCGGCGGGCACTAATATCTAACGGCCTTTCTTGATTTCATAAGACAAGATGATTGCTTCGGCAATTTCTTTCATCGGCACGCGTTTATCCATGCTGGATCTCCTTATTAAATTATAGGCGTCATCTTCTAGGATATTCTGCTCTCTCATCAAAATGCCTTTAGCCTTCTCAACCTTTTTGCGCGTCTCCAATTCTTCCTGGATAACCTTAGTCTTGACTATCAGTTCTGTATTCTCAATAGCTACTGCTGCCTGATTGGCTACCGCGCTCAAAAGGTCAATATCGCCTTTGGTAAATTTATAGGCGGCGGTAGTATAACAATTTATTACCCCAATGACTCTGTTTTTCTCTACCATCGGAACACTAATCATGGAAACCAAGCCTTCTTTTTGGGCAAGCTTCTTCTCTTTATAGCGGGAGTCATTTAAAACATCCAATATAACTACGGGTTTTTTTTCCTTAGCAACCAAACCCACAATTCCCTCACCGACCTTTAGACTTCTTTCCTTAAGATATTCCTGGCTCATTGCCTGAGTTGCCCTTATCTTTAACTGCTGCGAGGCTTCATCCAAAAGCCATAGCGCGCAGATCTTGGCTTTCATCACGTTGGCAGTCAAAGTGACGATAAGTTTAAGCATATCCTCTAAGTACAAATCTGAGGTGATAGCCTTACTAATCTTATTTAACGCATCGATATAGGATTTATAGGAAGCCTTTGCCATGGTTTTTCGCCTTCAATAGACAAAGCTATTCTATAATAACTAAAAATAATTGCAATAAAAAACTTTAAAATTTTACTTGACAATTGTAAAGTAAATGTTATACTTTACAATTGACAAGTAATTAATTGATTTAACGAAAGCGAGGTTAAAAAATGAAGAAAGAATACTTAAGCCCCACCGAGGCAGCTAAAATACTGGGCATAAGCCGACAAGCGGTCATCGACCGCATAAAACATGGCGCCATCTCTGCTGAAAAAGCGGGAAGGCAGTATATTATCCCTAAAGACCTGATAAAATTAGATAAAAAGGCCAGGGCCAAAAGAATAAAAATACCTACCTCCCCTTCTACTATAGAGCCAAAAGAAGAAATTACTCAAGACGCAAAAGAGGTTTTGACAAGCGTTGAAAAACATGGCATAAAAACTATCCAGCTTTGGTTTGTGGATATCTTAGGTATATTAAAATGCGTCTCAATAACCGAAGGCGAGCTAAAAGAAGCGTTGGCTCACGGAAAAGGATTTGACGGCTCTTCAGTCGCAGGTTTTGCCGAAGCCGAGGAAAGTGATATAATCGCTAAACCTGATCCTACTACCTTTAAAATCCTACCTTGGACCAAAGAAACCAATCCAACAGCTAGGATGTTCTGTGATATCTTAAATCCTGACCGATCCCCTTACGATGGCGACACCAGGCATGTGTTGAAACGCGCTATCAGCCGGGCTAAAAAACTTGGGTTTGTTTTTAATGTCGGCCCAGAAATTGAGTATTTTTATTTTAAAGGCGATAAAAAACCTGAGATTATTGACGAAGGATCCTATTTTGAATTGATCCCCAATGATCTCGCCAATACTTTAAGGAATCAAACCGTAAGAATCTTAGAAGATATGGGCATTACCATGGAAGCAACTCACCATGAAGTTGCGCCCAGCCAGCATGAAATCGACCCTAAATACACTGATGCTTTAACAGCCGCCGATAACGTCATAACCTCTAAATACGTTATCAAGGAAGTAGCCCAGCAGCACGGTGTTTATGCCACTTTTATGCCTAAGCCGCTTTTTGGGGTCAACGGTTCTGGCATGCATGTACATCAGTCGCTGTTTTCCGCCAGAGGCGGATCTGCCGCCGGCAGACATGGACATAAAAATGCTTTCTTTGATCCCAAAGATAAATATCATCTTTCGACAACTGCAAAACAATTTATCGCCGGACAGCTCAAGCACGCCAGAGAAATCTCCTCTCTTGTCGCGCAGTGGGTAAACTCTTATAAAAGATTAGTTGCCGGATATGAAGCGCCGGTTTATATCTCTTGGGCACAAAAAAACAGAACAGCATTAATCAGGGTTCCTGTATATAGACCGGGAAATGAAAAGGCTACCAGAGTAGAACTACGCTGCCCCGATCCTGCCTGCAACCCATATTTAGCTTTTGCTGTGATGCTAGCAGCCGGGCTTGAAGGCGTAGAAAGTAGATACAAAATCCCGGAACCGGTCGAGCCGAACATCTATCATATGGCGATGGAAGAAAGAGAAAGACGCAAGCTTACTCCCCTTCCCGGAAACCTCTTTGAGGCTATTTTAGAGACCGAGAAAAGTAAGTTCGTAAAAGATGCGCTAGGAGAACATATATTTAGCAGGTTCTTATTTAATAAGAAAAAAGAATGGGAAGAATACAGAATTCAGATTTCGCAGCATGAAATCAAGAAATACCTGCCGCTACTTTAGCGAGCTTTACCGAGTGAAGCTCGGATAAAATCCCTGAATAAAGGATGAGCTTTATCTGGCTTGGATTTAAATTCAAAATGAACATCAAAATCTGTTGTCTATCAAGTTGTTATATAACTATACCACTCCTTGATCCATCATCGCCTGGGCCACTTTCATAAAGCCGGCGATGTTTGCACCCTTGACATAGTTGATGTTCTTTGCTTCTTTGCCGTATTTTACGCAGGACTCGTGGATGCTAATCATAATATTATGCAACTTGTCATCCACTTCATCTCTTGACCAAGAAAGCCGCTGGCTATTCTGGCACATCTCAAGGCCTGAAGTCGCGACTCCGCCAGCATTAGCAGCCTTGCCCGGGCCATAGAGAATCTTTGACTTCTGGAATACCTCAATCGCCTCTGGGGTACTGGGCATATTTGCGCCTTCTCCTACGGCGATGCAGCCATTTTTCACTAGTTTTTCAGCGTCAGCCTTAGAAATTTCATTTTGCGTGGCTGAAGGAAAAGCGATATCGCAAGTTACGCCCCAAGGGTTTTTACCTTCTTGATACTGGCATTTATACTTATCCGCGTATTCTTTAATCCTTCCGCGCTTGACATTCTTAAGTTCCATAACAAATTCTAACTTTTTATCGTCAATGCCGTGCGGATCATAAACAGTACCGCTAGAATCTGATAAGGTCACTGCCTTGGCACCTAATTGATTTAACTTCTCGACAGTATACTGAGCTACGTTGCCTGAACCGGAAACCGCGCAAACCTTGCCTTTAAGCGATTCGCCTTTTGTCTTTAGCATCTCTTGGACAAAATAAACGCAGCCGTATCCGGTTGCCTCTGGCCTGATTAAACTTCCGCCCCAGTTCAAGGCTTTTCCTGTCAGGACGCCGGTAAATTCATTACGTAATCTCTTGTATTGGCCAAACAAAAATCCGATTTCTCTTCCTCCCACGCCGATATCACCAGCCGGAACATCGGTGTCCGGACCGATATGCCTAAACAGCTCATTCATAAAACTCTGACAAAACTTCATTACTTCGTTGTCGGATTTCCCCTTAGGATCAAAATCCGAACCGCCTTTACCGCCTCCCATAGGAAGAGTGGTTAAGCTATTCTTAAACACCTGTTCAAAAGCGAGAAATTTCAAGATACTTAAATTAACCGAGGGATGCAAACGCAATCCTCCCTTGTAGGGACCGATAGCGCTACTCATTTCAATACGGTATCCCCGGTTTACCTGCACATTTCCTTTATCATCCAACCAAGGAACGCGAAAAATAATTACGCGCTCGGGCTCGATGATTCTTTCTAGTATCGAAGCCGCCTCAAATTCAGGATGCTTATCAATAGCTTCTCTTAGCGACTCTAAGACCTCGCTTACAGCCTGCAAGAACTCCGGTTCGCCGGGATTCCTCTTTGTTACCAATTCCATTACTCTTGCAATATAGTCTGTTTTCTTTGACATTGATTCCTCCTATTATGCTTATATGGAGCTTGCGGGCAAGCCCCTAGTAGCTGTATATACCCGCCTTCGCCAAAGAGTCCTTCGACTTCGCTCAGGATACTTCGAAGGATGCTGAGCTTGTCGGAGCACTCTCGCCTTTGGCTTCGGCGGGTTATCCGCTGACTTACTTTTGGTTTGCCTCTCGACGACATCCGCCGAAGTTATTCTTCGCTAGAGCTTCGAAAAAATCTCGTTAATGTCTTAACGAAGGCGGATAAATAAAAATGCGCCCCTCCTCCTTTAGAGAATGGACGCCTTTGTCCTAAAACCTAAATTATCTTTTCTATTATAAATATACCACAAATAATCTTCTCCATCAACAAAATTCTCAAAAACTTTTTAAAGATAGCAAATCGCAGCTGGTTTTCTTTTATGCTCGGTTTTAGCAACAATATCTTTTACTTTGCTGATATCCTTGATATTTTTTATCTTCTTTTTCTCTAAAATGCATTGAAGCGCGCAATCCAGGTCATTATAGGTTATACCCATTTCTCCCTCATCGGTTTGCCCCTGCCAAAGACCAGCTGAGGGCGGTTTGATAATAATTCTTTCCGGGATATCTAAAGAACGCGCCAATTTTCTCACTTCCGTTTTAAATAGGTCGGCTATGGGCAAAATATCTACCCCGGCATCGCCATATTTAGTAAAGTATCCGGCATAAAGTTCGGACTTGTTGCCTGTACCAGCGACCAAATAATTCAATTTATTGGCAAAGTAGTAAAGCGTTATCATACGCAACCTAGCTTTTATGTTACCCTTGGCTTTAGTATCGGCTTTTGGTAAAATCTTAATAAAATTATCATACATACTCGTAAGATCGACTGTAATTGTATTTAGTCTAAATTGCCTTGCTAATAACTCGGCGTCTTCTAAGTCTTCTTTCAAACTATGGCAAGGTAAAATAAGGCATAAAAGATTCTTGCCAACAGCCTTTTGGGATAGCGCCGCGACCACGCTGGAATCAACGCCTCCGCTAATGCCCATAACAATGCCTTTTGCATTAGCTAACTTCACCTGCTTCTTAATCCAAGAAACTATTTTTCTTTCCATGGTTAAATTATCTTAATCAATTACTGCTCTTTTGTCCAGCTAAAAGATTTTATTTGCTATCCAGCCCAGGAATACTGCCTGCGGGACAGCTACTATAGGAAGCCAAATCGCAGTTTTTCTACCCACATTATGCCAAAGAAGTCCTATTTCAGTGTAATCGGTAACTACTCCTGCCATCAAAAACACAAAACTATTCCCGAAGGCTCCTGTCTGCCTATAGATCTCAAAAGCCATAGGAGATGACCCCTCAGAACAAACCTCAATTATAGTAGCCAATAAAAGCGTCAATAAAAGCCCGACAAAACTTGCTCCTAGATAAGTGGTAAAAACATGAGTCGGTATATATGCACCGGCAAAACTAGCAAGCCCCACGCCAACTAAAACCCACCATAAGACCATATCCGACAAAGCAAATATTCCTTTTAGAATTCCTTTAAAATCAGACTTTAAAGTCTTAAGGGATAACTTGTATTCTTTCAATCTTTTCCTTATATCATCCCTAATGGAAAAATTGTCCTCGAGAATAGCGGTATTGGTATTCTTTTCAATCAGATTTTTACTTTCTAAAAACTGGAAAATAAATCCTGTATTTATAGCAATTACTATCGCGGAAAGAATGATAAATAGAGCCTTGAGGCCGAAAAAACTTAGAAGCATAATCGTCAAGGTCATATTCGCCCATGGGCTAGCAAGCAAAAATGAAACTACCGCCGGGTTAGATGCGCCTTTTTTATGCAGCTGGATTGATAATGCCAAAATCCCATGCGAACAAACACTCATAAAAAATCCTAAGATAACAGAATAAAAAATTGTGCGCTTTTTTGGCCTGGCTAAGATGTGCGAAAAGTATTCACGCGGCACATAATGATCGATTATTCCTCCAAGAAAAATACCTAATATAATCGCCCACCAGATCCTCTGAAAATAGCTAAGCAATGTATCTTTAAAAGGAACTAAAAAAGGCAAGGCTAAAGACAAGAAGCATAAAATCAATAATGCTAAAGCAACGATAAAAGTCTTGTTTTTGTATAAAGGGACTTTCCCCGAGACTACACAAGCGCTCATGATGTCGCCGGATATAGTATTATCCTTGGCGAATTTCTCAAGGCAGCGCTGACTGCAGAAAAAATATTCCTGGCCTTTAAAATTTAATTTTAAGCCGGTAGACTCGCTTATAGTCATTCCGCAAATCGGATCTTTTGCCATAATCTTTGAGATTTTATTGGGCGAGACTATAAATACCTTAGTATTTTATCCATGATCTTGCGCGCCGCCTCTTCATCGCCCGCCACTCCTACGCGTACTTCGATCCGAGATGTTTTAGTAGTTAATCTATGGATATCGATCCAGATGGTCTTGCCGTCAGAGTAATTGCTCATTATCTGCGCGACATTATCTTTTCTTATCTCTTTCTCAACATAAAGCTTCAAAGACTTCAAAGCTGATTTAGTCGCTTCTATAGATTTCTCAAATGGCGCATTAACTTCCTGGGTTAATTTATTGGAAAGCCAGGCTGCTGTGCCTGCTCCTCCCGCAGCTCCTGCTAGTAATACAAAGCAACCGCAAAGACAAGGAACTAAAGCCAATAAAATAACAAAAATTACTAATTTTTTAAACATTCCTGTCTCCTTTTTTAAATGAATTATTTATCTATACGTTTGAAAACCGGGCATGCTATCGCTTTTGACTTTCTGAAAACGCTCATCATCAACGCTCATCAAAGCCTTTATATAACGCCAAGGGATAAGGATATTGGTTTTAAATTTCTCCTGTTTTTGTTTTTGCTGGGGGATTAATTCCCCATTTTTGTCCCACCAAATACCCAAATCGTATTTGGGATTTTCTACCCAGATACCCACATCGTCAATCCCCGTAACAACCGCCCATAACTCATCGGTATAAATTTGAAAGAGCGGCAAACTCGGCCTGATATCTTCCGAAAATTTAAAAAGAACTAGTTTGCCCTGCAGATCCTTTAATTGCATAAAAACCTCCTTTAAAATCTAGCATCTATAAACTTGGTCTTTTTATTCTACTCCAAACAAAAACTATCTTCAATGGTTTTGTTAAGAGCTAATTATATTTTCCCAACGAATATAAGCACTCCGATTATAACAAACAAAAAAGCACTGGCATACCTTATCATTTCCGGCTTAATAAATTTTCCTAATGTTGCTCCAATCAAAACGGTAATTGCCGTAACCACTATATAAGCAGCAACCGAACCTAACCATACAACTAAAGGTTTTCCTGATTTTGCTGTCATGCCGATACCGACTAATTGGGTCTTGTCTGCCAACTCTGCGAAAAATATTGCGCTAAAGGTCGCTAAGAATACTTTCCAATCCATAAGACCTCCTTCAAAAAATCCTTGATACAAAATTGCCACAGAGAAAATCTCTATTTATACTAAATTCTATCTAGTGGCCACTGCCTGTTATATCTTCTTTAAATCTTTAGTCAAGAAATAGCTCAAGACAGTCCTAATAACCACAATCGCGCCCAATATCCCCAGACTCTGCCAGCTGGGAGCAATAATCATCCTTACAATGTCGCTGGCGATAAAGAACTCCAGGGCCAAAACAAGATAGCTGCCCAATTTGATGCGGATAGATTCGTTTAGCTGGACTACGTCTTTTTTACGCAGGATTTCTTTCTTTAAGAAATCAAAAAGAGAGATAACTATGCCCCAGACCGTAATCAATGCGCCGATAATATTCAGCGCTAAACTTACGGCATTAATAACAATATGAAATTTATCCATCCCAGAATTTACCTCTCTTGAATTTCAGCAGGAACTTCTTGCTTATTTTCTTGCTGCATCATGCCGCCGCAACCCTTCTGTTTTTCTTGCATTGGCATCATTTTATCCTTCATGCCAGAAGGATCAATTTTAATCTCGACTTCTTTCTGTAAATTAAGATTCTTATCGTATTTCAAGAGCTTATTTCCGACTAAAACAACTACTCCGCCATCTTGAGTTGCTACGATTGATTTTTCCATCATCGATTTCATCATCATTGACGGCATGGGACGCATGCCTTCCTTTTGCATCATCACGCCCTTACGCACCACACCGGTACGCATCTCGGACTTCTGAGATTCTTTCGCGGCTTGCCCCTCGGAAAAACAAACTACAGGTATAACCATAGAAAAAATTACCACCATAAACAAAACTATACGTCTATTCATACTACACCTCCTTAAAAGCCTGAAAATATTATTTAAATCGCCTTCTGGATATAACACGCACGAAACAAAAAACCGTAAATCCTAAAATGAATCCCCAGGATACAACTAAAAATATCCAACCGCTTGGCTTCATTTAATCCTGCCTCTTCGTTAGCTTACGCTTCCAGGCAATACGCACCAAGAAAGCCAATGTCACAAAAATAATTACCAACAAAATCCTCGTTGCCAAAATATACATTCGGTTCTCAACCGGCACATTTTTCATAAAAATAACAGGAATCCAATCCTGGATTAACCACATTGTAAGAATGGCAATCAAAAACAACGGCGTAATATATTTGATAATGAATTTATAGATGCGTGGAACCTCCATGTCGGCGCCGTGATGGATCTCTTTCCAGGCATTCTCCATGCCAAAAACCCAGCTAAAAAGAATCACTTCAATTGTGGCAAATACCACCAGGAAAAATGTCCCGCCCCAGAAATCCAGCTCATCTACCACCCCGTTTTTTAAGAAAAATATCGGGATATGGCAAAGGACAAATGCTACCAAACCAAAAATAAAAACTGCCTTATTGCGCTTGATATTAAACTCATCTTCCAGAAATGCAACTGCCGGCTGGGCAAGCGACACCGACGATGTAACTCCGGCCAAAAACAAAAGAAAAAACCAGAAAAAACCAAACAAATGCTCCAGAGGCAATTTATTCAATATAAGCGGCATAGTAACAAAACTCAAGTTAAAAATCCCCGATTGGCTAATGGATTTTATATCTACCGGACCAAAAAATACAAAGGCAGCAGTAAGAATAATACTGCCGCCTAAGATTACCTCCGCAAATTCATTTATGCTAACCGCTGTTGTCCCGGACAGGACTATATCATCGCCCTTAGAAAGATAACTGGCATAAGTAAGGATAACGCCGATTCCTACGCTTAGAGTAAAAAATATTTGTCCTGCTGCCTCAAGCCAAACCCTGGCAGATTTCAAGGCGGAAAAATCGGGATTCCAGATAAAACCTAGCCCGCTGCTAACATTCCAATTCTGATTAGCAGCATCGGGAGTGCCTAACGTAAGAACGCGCAAAAAAAGCACAAGGGCGAATAAAAATAAACACGGCATCGCCCATTTACAGAATTTCTCTATCCCTCCTTTTATTCCATGAAAAATGATAACTATATTGGCGATAAAAGTAAGCAGAAAAAATAGGTAGGCAGTACTTATCCCGCTAAAATATTGATTATGCTCCAAGCCCTGGTAAGCACTTAAAAAACTTTTCATGCCAGCCTGATCAACGGCTTGGGCATACTTTCCGGTAATGGCGAAAAAACTATAGGCGAGAGTCCAGGATTCGATGTAGGTGTAATAAATAAAAATAACTAATGGACCGAATATACCAATGACACCGAAATACTTAATGAAACGGCTCTTCTGCCAGACGCTATGAAATATCCCGGGCGCTGTTCCATGGCCAAAACCTCCGCCGTAACGGCCAAGAGTCCATTCAATCCACATTAAAGGGATGCCTAATAAAAGGAGTGAAACAAAATACGGAACCATAAAGGCTCCGCCGCCATTAGCTGCAACCTTGGCAGGAAAACGCAAAAAATTCCCTAGACCAACAGCAGAACCCGCCACTGCCATAATAATCCCCAGGCGCGAAGACCACCTATCCCTGGCGGATTTAATTACTGACATTTAATATCCACCTCAAAATATATTGGTAAACACAAATATTAGGCTTTTTTGTCTGTTAAGACGAGCCAGAGAGCATGAATTATTCCAGGCACGAAGAAAATCAAAGTCAAAACTAAATTTATCCAGAAATTAGTCGTAAGCCCTACCTGCATGAAAGCTGCGACCGGAGGCAAAATTATTGCCAAGATTATTTTTACGATCTTCATTATTTGTCCACCCCCCTCCCTATTTTTTGTTTCAATTAGAAAATAAATATTAAAACCAAATTCGCTTAAGAAAGAAAATCATAAAAAAGCCTAAAATAATCTGGATTACAGCAAACACCTTCAAAGCTTTGACAGGAATCTTAGCGAATTGCTCTTGAATTTTGCGAAAGGTCTTCTTTTTTAAAAATAAATAAGCGAATATTATCGCTATAATCCCAACTATAAATATTACTGGACCGAAATTATCGCTAATTGAGGATAGCAGAGATACTAGATAAAGAGCTCCTATAAGTAAAATCCATTTTACCTGGCGAAACCCCATTCTGACTAATTTTCTGCGGGCGCGTTCAGGCCAGATAAGCATAATGGCACCACTAACAACCAAAAACCAACCCAGAATAACAATAAATATTTTGGTTTTACCAAGAACGAAATTTAGTAATTTGAATAAATAACTATTTATTATGATAAGTATCTGCATATCATTACAAAATGATTAAAAATACGCTTACTCTATAATTATTTCTGACTTGAAGTTAATTTGTTGATCAAATCTATAAGTTTATTGGTATCGACAGGCTTACCGATATAATGCCAGCCGCCGATAAAACGGTCTCTTTCTTCCGACTCTTTTCCCGTGAGCACTGCGGTTAAAAAAACCACTGGTATGTTTGAAGCTAGGCTGCTACTTTTTAATTGCGCAGCCACTTCTGAACCATCCATACCGGGCATAATTATATCAAGCAAAATTAAATCGGGCCTCAATTCTTCCGCTAATCTTATTCCTTCCTCTCCCGAATGGCAAAACGTTACCTCTAACTCTGCCTTTGATTCTAAATTCTTCTTTAGAAAAAAACAAAAGTCTTTTTCGTCATCAATAAGCAAGATCTTTTGTTTCATTTTACTACCTCCTTTTAGCTTTTGGCGATTGGAAGCACGATTTTGACGGTTGTGCCCTTGCCTAATTTACTATCGACTAACAAATCGCCGCTATGGTTTTTTACAATTGACTTGGAAATAGACAGCCCCAGCCCCGTGCCTGCCCGGTCTCTTTTGCTAGTAAAAAATGGCTCGAATACTCTTGCCAAAACCTCTGGGGACATTCCCATGCCACTATCGGTAATTTCAATCACGCAAGCTGGCTTATCATCAAAAACTCCCGGAATTACCAATTGATATACTCTAATATTTAAGACCCCGCCGCTAGGCATTGCTTCCATGGCGTTAAACATCGCATTAAGTATCACCTGTTGCATCTGGTTTTTATCAATCGCGATATAGAAAGATCCCTGGCTAAAATCGGTAACAAGTTTTATGCCGGCTTGATTAATTTTATATGCCAACATAAATATAGTTTCATTTATAAAGGTTTCGGGTTTTACGGTTTCGATTTTGAGCTCAGATGGACGGGCGAACTTCAAAAGTGACTGCAATATTCTATCTGCCCTAGATACAGAATCTTTAATCTTGGCAACCGCCGTTTTAATATCCTCATCTTGGGAACACTTGTTTTGTGATTCCAAGAATTCAGCCCCGGATAAAATAATCGCCAGCGGATTTTTTATTTCATGCGCTGCGCCCAGAGAGAACCTACCCAATGCAGATATTTTCTCGGTTTGGACTAATTCATTCTGTGTCTTTTTTAATTCTTCGTATGCTTTTTTAAGCCCCTCTTCTGCCTTCTGGCGCTCTTTAATCTGATTTACCAAAACTAGCCTTTGCTCAAAAAAATCGAAGATCAAGCGGGTGATATTGCCGAACTCTGAGATATCTTTACGAAACTTATTTATATAAGAGGTATTTTGTTGGGCTAATGCCAAAGATAATGCATGCAAAGGCCCAAAAAACCATAATAAAACACACAACCAACCAACAAAAAATAAGCTAGATGCGATAACTATAAAAATAAAATTTTGATGGATAAGCTTAGTATACACAAGATAGCTCTCGAGCGGCTTTGTAATATTAAAGAACGCCAAAGTGTTTCCATCCCACCCTTCGAAAGCATAGGAAAATAATGTTTTGTTTTTTAGCTCGTTAAACTTTTGAGTTATCTTCTGGGTCTCTGCTGCGGTATTAAATGCTATATCCTTAACAGATACACCTATAAATTCACTAATTTCCTTAATAAAATCCTCGTCCCAAAGCCTTCCCGTAAAGAAGTAACCTCTCGGAGCAGTTTTTCTCTCGTGGTCATTACTGGGATGCACAGTTGCGCCATAGATTTCCATAAAACCGCTTTCAGTCTTAACAAAAAAATGGCAAAATTTGTTTTTGGCGAATAGTTGTTTAACGGATGTTTTATCAATCGGGATTTCTTTTAATGCGCCTTCGCTGCCTAAATTATTCACAGAGTAAATCAAATCCAAATCAGTGCTATATACCCAATCAGCGTTAGCATCGTATGTATCGAGGCTGGCATCCAAGTTATTTTTTGCCCAATTTTCATCCTTTTTATTAATTAAATCAACCATTTCATCCCAATAAGTATAATCATACGCGTAGCCTTCAAGCGACGAACTCTTTAATTTAAGAATCCCTTCGATAGCTATGCTATTTTCTTTGGTTTCGGCTTCGTAAATTAGAGAGGCTTTTCTATATTCAAGAAAAGCCTGAGTAAAAAAACCCGAGATTAGAACAGCGAACATTACTACAGATAGAATTATGAATTTCTTCTTTAAACTCATATTTACTTAATTATACTAATTTGGTGAACAAAGCTATTTTCCCTCAACATTGATATTGTAGATATCTATAAGCTGTAGCCTGGCTGCCTCTAATCGCTCTGCGAAAATTTTAACCAGCCTTTTCATCAGCTCATAGCCTAAATCGGCATTCTTCTCGCATTTTTCTCTTAGGCATTTGCCATCCAGTGCCAGCAAACGGGAATTTTCCAAGGCCTTAGCACTAAATCGGTAACGATACGGTGGGACAAGCCACGACCATCCCAGGATATCGTTTTCGCCGATGGTCTGAATGGTAATCTCTCTGGGTTCAGCTATATATAACGCGACATGGCCGCTTCTTACCAAATAGAATTTATCTGCGGACGTATTCTCTTTCAACATAACTTCTCCTGCCTTAAAGAATACATGAGAAGTGCAACCTAAAATGAAATTAAAATATTCTTCTGGCAAGTCTTTAAAAAACGAGTGCTGCCTTAGAATCGGTTCAAGATTTTCCATTATCCCTCCTGTTAATAAAATCGAACTTGACTTAGATTCTCTAACTACCTTGGTTTATTATACTTGAAATAAAAACCCCTTGCAACCTATTTTGTTACAAGGGGTTTAAGAAAATGCTTAAAAAACTATTTATGTCTTTGCCTTCTTTAAAGTGTTAATACCTTTTACCACTAGAAAAATCGAGAATGCCACAATAAGAAAATCAAGCACGGTGTTGATGAATTGGCCGTAATTTAGTGTAACTGCTGGCGCGTCAACGGTCGCTGCCTTAAGAATAACTTTTAGATTCTTAAAATCGACACCTCCGAGCAACAATCCTATCGGCGGCATAATTACGTCGTTTACCATGGAGCTGACAATTTTACCGAATGAAGCTCCGATGATAATACCTACTGCCATATCTACCGCATTACCCTTTACCGCGAACTCCTTGAATTCTTTGATAATTGACACATCCACCTCCTCTTTCGTTTATAAATTAGCTACTACGTTATCTTACAGGTATTTCCTCGCTAATAGTTTTGCTTATTCCAAAATATACATATTCTTTGTCGAGGACAAAATAACCCGCGTTGCCGCTATTAATTCTTCTTTCTATGATCCGGGTTTTTGATGGCTTCTGTTGCGGAACAATTGTAGGGACATGAATTACTTCGAACCCTTCTCTTACGCAGGAAGTCTTTTGATTACAACCCGGCATTATCTTTATCATTAGAAGCAAAAATACTATCAGCAAGATTATCCATAAAATATATATACCCCTCTTCTTCATAAGAACCTCCTTTCTACAATTCTATTTTATAATATAATTAAACAAATAGCCAGTAAAAATAATCCCGGCTCCCACGATGCTGGCGAATATCGCCAGCAATCTTATTTTCATGACTTTTCTTAAAATCATAAATTCCGGGAGGGAAAGCGCGGTTACTGCCATCATAAAAGCTAAAGTTGTACCCAAACTAACGCCTTTTTCAGTCAAAACGCTTACCAGAGGAATAACGCCTGCAGCATTAGAATAAAGTGGAATACCGATAAGAGTAGCCACTGGCACAGCATACCATTTATCTGCACCGGCGTATCTGGCTAGAAAATCGCTGGGCACGTAACCGTGAATCCAGGCGCCTATTCCGATAGCGATAATGATATAGAGCCAAATATTTTTGATTATTGTCGCGGTATATTCTCTAGCATATCTAATCCTGTATGGCCAGCTCCACACAACATTTAAGGACTGTGAAGCCGTAAATGACTTGCTATAAGCAATATGTTCAACTAAGCCTTCCATTTTTAACTTCCCGATGATCATCCCCGATACTATTGCAATGATAAGCCCGCTTATAATATACAATAATGCTATTTTTAAGCCGAATATTCCAAAGAGTAAAATCAATGCCACTTCGTTAATCATAGGAGAAGAAACCAGGAAAGAAAATGTCACGCCTAAAGGCACGCCTGCCTCCAGAAAACCCAGGAATAACGGAATGGCGCTACAGGTACAAAATGGCGTAATGATACCAAATAATCCTGCCAAGATATTGCCAATATAAGTTGTTTTATGGGAAAGCATGTTTTTTATTTTCACCGGGGGTAAGAATGAACGGATAATCGATACGCAAAAGATTATCACGATAAGTAAAAGAAAAATCTTTATCGTATCAAATATAAAGAAGTTCACCGCAGTAGCAAGCAATGTATCCTGAGGAATGGAGAAAACTTGAAATGTTAACCAATCTGAAAGTATTTGAATCGGATAAAAAACGTTCATATGTTTTTATATTCTACCCTAAACAAAAACCCTCCGCAACATTTTGTTACGGAGGGTAAATTATCCTATCTTGCAATTACGCTGGTTTTAATTTGCCTTTTTCCAATAACATTCCGGTATGTATATGGCAATATAGGCCGTGGTTATAAATACTAAGGAGTGCTTTACAAAATGGATATTTACATTTTCTCCCCTTGCAGGAAGTCTTTACTTTCTTCATGCGAGCCTCTCTTGCCCTGGAACTATTTGAGGATGCGGCAACCAAGACATTTTATGATTACGCTCTAACCATTTTTTTATCAAGTAATGACCCATGAGGCGAAAAGCCCCATTTCTGAAACGAAAACGCAAAAGCAGAAAAAACGATCTGTACAAAGAGTAAAATCTCTCGTAGGCTTTCATTACATTTACCTGCAGTTCTCTGGCTGACAATAATTTCGGGGAAAAAACAATATGCTGGCCATCATAAAGATTCCAATCCCTGCTAAAAATCCTTTTTTGCTTCTGCAGCTCATCGTATACCTTTGTGCCGGGGAGCGGTGTAAGAATCATCATCTGAATGGTATCTATCCTCTGTTTAATCGCAAACTTAACCGTCTCCCATATAGTACTTTTATTATCGTCATCGCCACCCAAAACAAACATCCCATGAATTTTAATCTTCTTTTTGTGAAAAGAACGGATGGCATTAATGATATCGCTAACAGTCTGTCTCTTTTGATAGGCCTGAAGCGTTTTGCTATTAACAGATTCAAAACCCACGCAGACAACACCGCAACCGGCCTTTGCCATAAGATTAAGCAGTTCTTCGTCTTTTGCCGCATCGGTACGCACCTGGCATGTCCACTTGCTGATTCTATTCTTTAGCATTAGACCCAAAAGATCCCGCGTCCTCTTTGGATGAGCGGTAAAATTATCGTCGCAGAAGAAAAAATTCTTTGTATCGCGGGAATGCAGCTCTTCTAATATCTTTTCCGGACTACGGAAGCGGTATTCGCGGCCAAATAGTTTAGTCACTGAACAAAAACTGCAATCAAATGGACAACCTCGCGAAGTAGATATCGGAGTGACGGAAGCGGGAAATTTATATCTTTGGATTAAAGAAAAATCCGGATGCGGCAAAGTATCTAAATCCTCGACTCGCTTACCGTAGACAATAGCATCTTTGATCCTGCCTTCGGCGATATCAACAATGACTTCTTCGGCTTCGCCCACAACCACCTGCCTAGCAAAATCCAATGACTCTTCCGGCAGAAGACTGGCATGAACTCCACCCATAATTACCTTTTCCTTGGGAAATTTCCTGGCTATATCGTATCCCCTTTTGGCTGTATTGGTCAAAATCGAAATACCAACAAGGTCAACATCCAACTTAGAATAATCCGGTGTGTATATATTCTCATTGTAGATACGAACCGAGTGCCCTGCGTTCTTGAGGATAGTCCCTAAATATACCGGGCCCAAAAGCGGCATATGCATTTTACTATATACATTTGCCTCTGTTGCCCTGGGTTCAATAAGTATTATTTTCATAGTTTTGGAGTGGGAAACCTTCTTTAGACCCAAAAAAAGCCGCAAGGTTAGGAATCTTAACCTTCCGGCATATGACTTCTAATCTCTTTTCTTTGCTAACTCCAGTTTTATTATATCATACTTTGGCTTCCTGTCAAATGAAATGTCCTTTTGGCGGAATATACAAAAAACCTAAACACATAAAAAAGCCCTGATTAGCTGTTCTAATCAGGGCTTTTATCCTATCTAATTTGCCAAAGAGATAGGATTAATTGGTCCTTCGACTCGCTCGGTTATAAATAAATTGACTCACCTCGCTCGCTCAGGATGGTTCGAACCAAGTCGAACCACTCCCCTATCAACGCTGAGAAAAGTAAAGCCATCTAAAATTGCTAAGTAAATTATACCGAATATTAGCCCTATTACAATAATTATTGAGATTTAGATCGGCAATTTCTGGCAGATATCAGCGACGTAAAGGCGCAAAAATTGTCCTTCGACGCACTTAGTTTGCTCAGGACAATGGTGAGCGAAGTCGAACCATCCCGAGCAAAGCGAGGGAAGTGAAATTGAAGGATCGAAGTGTCTTATTTGTCCCTTATTTCTTGGCCGGGAATTGTGTAACTATTGGAGAAATAAAACGTTACTTTTTGTCCGCCGTAGAGAGACGGACATTAGCTATAAATTTCCTTATCTCTTCTAACCAGAATACGATGCTGCCCACTATTATAATTTTAACCCAGTCTGTCAGGCTAAGCATAACAGTAGAAAAGATATTCTGAAGAAAAGGCATATAAAGAACCGCTAGTTGCAGGATTATTGCCAATGCCAGGCCGAAAAGTAAATATTTATTGCCTAAAAACGGAATTTTAAAGATAGACTTTGTATCGGAACGGCAGTTAACCCCGTTTAGCCATTGCGTGACTGCTAGGGTTGTAAAGGCAACGCTACGGCAATAGACTAAAGGCATACCTCTGTTTATTTCATAAATAAAAAGACCGACTATTCCCGCCGCCATAATGGGGGCGCGGAACAACAGCAATTTTATTAGTCTCTTAGTTAATAAAGGCTCTTTTTTCTTGTCCGGAGGATGACTCATTACATCTTCTTTTGGCTCCATAATTAAGTTAACCGTAAGAGCCCCATCCGTAATAAGATTTATCCATAAAATCTGTAAGGCAAATAACGGCAAAGGCGCACCTATTGCCAAGGTACTTATTAAAACCAAAATCTCAGTGGTGCTGGAACAAAGTAGATAGAGTATTGTCTTACGCATATTAGCGGTTATGCCTCGGCCTTCTTCAATCGCATCCACAATAGTGGCAAAATTATCATCGGCAATAACCATGCTGCTCGATTCCTTAGCCACGTCCGTACCTGTAATACCCATCGCCACGCCGATATCTGCCGCCGCTAAAGCCGGAGCGTCGTTTACTCCGTCGCCAGTCATTGCCACTACTTCATTCTGCCTCTGCAGCGCCTTGACAATCCGATACTTATGTTTTGGCTCGATTCTGGCAAAGACCGTAAAATTCTTTACCGCGCCATCTAATTCCTCGTCGGTCATATGGTTTAATAAATCTCCGACAATGCCTTCGTCTCCTTTTTCTCTTATTCCCAATTCGAGCGCCACCGCTTCAGCGGTGGATAAATGGTCTCCGGTAATCATAATTATCTTGATGCCTGCGTTTTTACATATCCCAATTGCCTTTTTGGCTTCCTGCCGCGGCGGGTCAATATTCCCGATTAAACCAGTAAAAATTATTTTTCTTTTTAAAAAATCCCAATCAAATTTACCGCTCTGTGCATTATCATCTTCGCTAAAACCGAAAACCAAAACCCTGAGCGCATCCTTTGCCATTCTCTCCGAGCTTAATAATATTTCTTCGCGCAAAGGATCTGTTAATTCCGTTACTTTGCCGTCTTTAAGATAATAACCGCATATTTCTACAATCTTTTCCGGAGCGCCCTTAACGCATATCATCTTTTTATTATCGCCGCCCTTATGCTTAGTTGCCATCATCTGGATATGGGATTCAAAAGGAATCTCGTCAATCCGAGGAAATCGCGCGTTAAGTTCTTCTAAATTAATCCCTGATTTAACTGCCGCCGCCAGATACGCAATTTCAGTGGGATCTCCTGAAGTTTCTAACCTACTGTTATTATCCCTGCTCGTTTTCCATTGAGCATTATTGCAAAGAGAGGCTACCGTAAGCAGCAACTCTATCTCTCTATTCTTGAGCGGCTCTATCTTATTGCCGTCAATTAAGAATTCACCTTGGGTATCATATCCTGCTCCGGTTATTTCTATTATTTGGTCCATCGTGGCTATGCGTCGGGAGGTCATCTCATTCTGCGTGAGGGTCCCGGTTTTATCGCTACAGATAAAAGTAGCGCTGCCCAGCCCCTCCACCGCCGCAAGTTTTCTAACGAATGCTTTTCTTTTTGCCATTCTCTGCATACCCACAGCCAAAGCCACTGTTACTGCCACGGGCAGGCCTTCAGGAATAGAAGAAACGGTCTGGCTTAAAACAACCATGAATATTTCATAAAACGGTAGGCGCCTGATAAACCAACCTACTAAAAACGCAAAAGTCACCTGCGCCAACACTATAAAAATGATAATCTTGCCAAAAGCCTCCATGCGAAGTTGAAATGGAGTTTTGACTTCCGGCGCCGATTGAATAATGGTGGCTATTTTGCCGATCTCCGTGTCCATCCCAGTAGAGACAACCACGGCTTTGCCCCGGCCTGAAGCAATAACCGTCCCGGCAAAAAGCATATTTAATCTATCGGCGACCGTGGTTTCCAGCTTAATTGAATCGACAACCTTATATACCGACTGTGATTCACCGGTAAGAGCGGATTCATCAACCTGCAGTCTTACAGATTCAATAACCCGCGCATCCGCTGGAACCTTGCTCCCCGACTCCACTAAAACTATATCTCCCGGGACAATTTCCTTTGTGGGTATCTCCTTTATCTCGCCCGAACGAATTATTTTAGCCTTTGGCGATGATAACTCCTTAAGTGAATCCATGGTGCTTTGCGCCCTTGATTCCTGTATAAAACCCATTACCGCGTTAGAGCCCAACACAAAAAGTATAACTAAGGCATTGGTGGTCTTACCGACAAACAATGAAACCAAAGCGGCGAATAAAAGAATATATATAAGCGGGCTTTTGAATTGCTTAATAAAAATTAACAGCCTGCTTTCCTTCTTTTTTGACAACAACTGATTCAAACCATATTTATCCAGCCTTGCCTTCGCCTCTTGATCGGCAAGCCCGGCTCTACTCGTTTGAAGATGCGAAAAAACTTCTTCTATTGTTTGCTGATACCATTCTAATTTTATCATTTTTCCCTGTCCATAGTTAAATCTGAAGGTTATAAAACTGATTTGTTTAGATATCTCTCCGTAAACTTTATTATATTATTCATCATGGTAACCGCCTCAACGGGGTATTTTCCCGCGGCTGATTCTGCCGAAAGCATGACAAAATCAGTGCCGTCAATTATGGCGTTAGCTACGTCTGTTACCTCTGCGCGATTAGGACGAAGGTTTTCAACCATACTCTCAAGCATCTGCGTCGCGGTAACCACAAATTTCTTGGCGCGGTTACATTTTTTTATGACCATCTTCTGAATAATGGGAATTTCATAGATTGGCAGCGACACTCCCATATCCCCGCGCGCGATCATAATACCGTCGGAAACCCTAATTATCTCATCGATATTCTTTATTCCTTCTCTGCACTCGATCTTAGCGATAACACGGCACTGCGAGCCTGGCTTTAGCAATTTTCTTACATCTAAAATATCCTTTTTCGTGCGCACAAAGGACTGAGCGATGTATTCCACGCCATGCTCTTCGCAAAAAGATATATCCTGTATATCCTTCAGGCTGATACCGCCGAATTCAAGCCTTGCCTGCGGGATATTTACGCCCTTGTGTTTCTTTAATAGGCCGCCGGCTATAACTCTGGTCTTCAGGCTGTGCCTAGACCGACCAATTACCTCTAAAGCGATATTGCCATCGTCTATGAATATTTGATGGCCGTTCTTAATACTGCGCAACGATCCCCGGTAATCAAAAGGTATATTTCCATCTTCGCCTTTTATCTTTTGCTGGATGAGCCAAACTATCTGGCGCTTTCTAATCTCTAATGGAGCGGCGAGTTCGCCTATCCTTATTCGATGGCCTTGAAGATCGCCAAGAAGATTGATGCGCCTGCGGTATTTGGCGTTCAAAATCCGGATAAGGCCTATTCTATGAACCAGTTCCTGCAGTTTACCGTGAGAGAAGTTCAGGCGGGCGACATCCATGCCCGCAAGCATCATTTTCCTAATTATAGTCTCGCTTGATGACGCGGGCCCAAGCGTGCAGATTATCTTAGTCTTAACCACATAATCCTTTCAAAGCGCCTAGCTTATTTACCCCGTCAGAAATCTCTCCAGTTTCAATATTAACATCCCGACAGCCGTCGGGACTATTTCTAACTGGGTTTATAAATAAGCATTTAACACATACTCCTGAACCATTCTCTGGGTATTAAAAAATGAGGCGTTCAAGGCAATTGCATGCCGCATAATATCAAACCATTTATCTTTCTCATTATAGAACATCGGGAGAATTATCTTCTCTAATTTCTGGTATAAATCCCGGGCATCCTGCGCGCTATCTCTGCCCTGAGTTTGCAGAGTGCCAATCGCCCAGCCGGTGACATTCTCAATACACCCCTCTATCCACCAACCATCAAGAACGCTTAAGTTCGGCACGCCGTTAAGACAGGCCTTCATCCCGCTTGTGCCTGATGCCTCCTGCGGCGGGAGGGGATTATTCAACCAGAGGTCAACGCCGCTGGTAATTAATTTCCCCTGTGTCATATCATAATTTTCAAGATACGCGATCTTGATCTTGGGTTTAAGCTCTTTAATCCTTGAAAATATCTTTTTTATCAACTCTTTCCCGCCGCCATCCCTAGGATGCGCCTTTCCCGCATAAACGATTTGTATCCTGCCTGCTTTATCATTAATTTCAACTAAACGGTTTATATCAGTTAACAAAAGGTCCGCTCTTTTGTAAGGCGTAACGCGCCGGGCAAAACCTATGGTAAAAGTATCATAGTCCATACCAGCGCCTGCGCGGGCATTTACATAATCAATGAGCTCTTTTTTTGCCTCAAAGTGCGCCTGAAATATCTCCTCTTTAGGAATACCCAAGGCGTAACGCAAGGAAAAATAATCTGATTGCCATCCGGGGATATATTTATCGTAAAGCTTTTTGAACGAAGTAGCCACCCAGGTCAACAAATGAATACCGTTGGTAATGGAATCTATGGTATAACCGGGAAACATCTCCCGCGTTACTTCGCCGTGTTTCTTAGCTACTCCGTTTATATATTTGCTTAGATTCAAAGCAATCCACGTCATGTTTATTTCGTTATCCCGGATGAATATATCAGGCATTTCAAAAGGCAAGTTGCTGCGCAGGGCTCTCTTTACAAAATCAAGAGGAAAACGGTCATGCCCGGCAGCTACGGGAGTATGCGTGGTAAAGATGCATTTATTTCTTACAGACTCAAGGTCATATTTTTTATGTACGTCTTGCTCGCCGTCTTTTTTTGTCCTCTCTAATAATTCCAGAGCCAAGAGGCTGGCATGGCCTTCGTTCATATGGTATTTTTCAATATTTTTATAGCCAATGGCCTCAATTGCTCTTACGCCGCCTATGCCAAGGATTATCTCCTGACAAAGGCGATACCATTGGTCGCCTCCGTAAAGAAAACTGGTTAGGCCGCGGTCGTATTCGGAGTTTTCCTGCAAGTTAGTATCCAGAAAATGAACTGGGATAGTTGCGCCGGTGATTCCTTTTACAATATATTCCCAAACACGGATTCTAACTTCTCTATCTTCAATATTCACGCTTACCTGTACCGGCAAAAGCGTTAAAAACTCCTCTTTGGGCCAGTCTACAGGAACCTCTGCTTGGGCGCCTTCTGCGCCCAGTTTTTGCGCAAAATAGCCTTTTTCATTAAGTAGAGTTACGGCAATAAGCGACACTCCTAAATCCGCGCAGGATTTTAAAGTATCTCCTGCCAGGACCCCTAATCCGCCGCTATATGTGGCCATTTTAGGATCAAAACCCACTTCCATGGTAAAATAGGCAATTTTTCTTTTCCCTAAGTCTTGTTTATTCATAGATTTATTGCGCCTTCACCTTGCTTATTTTTGAAGGCAATATAACAATTTCAACCCTGCGGTTTTTCTGCATATTTTCCTTTGTATCATTTTCTGCGACAGAACGAAATTCTCCATAACCGTTAGCAGAAAGCCTTGTCGGCTTTACTCCGCAATCATCAATAAGATAATGCAATACCGCAAGCGCCCGCGCCGAGGAAAGCTCCCAGTTAGTTTTCCATCCGGAATACTTTATCGGCTGGTTATCTGTGTGGCCTTCAATGGCAACATTGGAATCAGGGACATCCCTGTTTAAAACTTCGGCTACTCTTCGAATAGAATCTTTTCCGTCTTCACGGATTACATCTTTCCCGGAATCAAAAAATACCTCGGATAAAAAAGTAATCACAAGCCCGCGTTCAGTCATCTCCAGCTTGGCTTTGTAATTTCCGATTTCTCTTTTCAGGACGTCCTCCAATTCAAGCTTCGCTTTTTCAAGCTCAGAAAGCTCCCTATCCTTTTGCTTGACTACATGTTCAACTTCTTTTGCTTTCTCTTGCTGGAGCTGAGTAATTCGGGCCCGTAAATTCTGGTTCTCGATCTCCAACTCATCAGTCCTTTTCGCCTTTTGAACAAAAGCGCACCCCGACATGGTAAATATCGCCAAAAACATAATAACAGCAAACTTAGCTACCATAGAAAAACCTCCTTTTATAACTGATCAAAATATTTATACGCATGCAAAGATACTTTCGCGATAAATTCCTTGGAAGGCGCGCTATTCGAATTCGCGTGTTTCGTTAACACGACAATAATAAAATCGCCTTTGCGCGTAAACACTATACCGGCATCATGACAAACATTTCTCTCGAGGCCGGTTTTGTGCGCAATAGTTATCTCGGCCGGTAAATATTTAGGGATGCGGTCGTTCATACGCGCTAATTTTAACATGCTTATGCACTTATCGGAAATGTTTTTATTGCCAAGGGTCTTTCGGTAGATTTTTTCTAACAGTAGAGACATATCCTCGGCGGTAGTGTAATTCTCAATACCCTTGCTACGCGATTGATAATCGGCTATCTTGCGAGAGAGATCTGTATTCTTTAACCCAAAGCCCTTAAATGCGCTATTTAAGTAATCAATACCTACTAAGTTAGTAACAATGTTGGTGGCAGTATTATCGCTGTCATAAATCATAAGCCCGATGAGCCTCTCTACGCTAAAAGTGGTGCCTGCGGGCATATCTTTCAATACCCCTGATCCTGTAAGTTTATCCGCTGATTTAAGCGCGATATTGCGGTCAAGCTTAATTCTTCTTTGATCAGCCGCAAGAAAACATGCCGCCATGAGGGGAATTTTGGCCAAGCTTGCCGAAGGGAACAATTTAGTCTTTTCATATGAGAGTTCCCACCCGGTTTCTAAATCCTTAATCACTATTCCAGTCTCGCCCTTAAACTGGCTTATTTCAACCTCAATGCGTCGCTGCAACTTCTGCCATGCGGTTTTCCTTGCCTCGTATAGAAGCCGCTCTTGTTTAGCCTTTTGGAATCTAGCGTAATACTGCTGACCAAAATATACTCCAACACCCAAAACAACAATAACTGATATAGAAAGAAATATCTTCTTTGCTTTCATTTTTCTTTATTGGGATAGATATTTATTTAACGCGGCCGACGTCCTTTTTCCAACAATTCCGTCAACCTTAAGGCCTTTGGCTTTCTGGAATTTTAAAATAGCTGCTTTTGTTTTGGGGCCGATTTTACCATCAATTGTGCCTTGATAAAAACCAGCGTTCTTTAAGGCTTTTTGAATTTGCTTTGCGCTTAATTTTATCATTGGTTCGGAATATATTTTCTTAACTGGTTTTTGATATGTATCGGATGGCAGGGTGTCGTCATAGTCATAACTTTGGGAATAAGCCTCTTGCTGATATTTTTCGTAACTTGCTGGCGATGTTTGCGTGGCTTGTTTTTTTGCGCCTGTAGCGCATCCAGCTAAAGCAAAAACAAGAAAAACAGACAAAATCATTCTTGTAAACATGTTACCTCCTCCTGCTTAATGTACGAATTAACCCTTTTCTTCCAACCCGGCAGCCATTTCTGTTCATTGCGGCCTGAAGGAGAATTTTTCACGCGCTCTTCAAGCACAGCATTTGCCGATCGGGCAAATTCTCCAACAGCATCCGGGGCCTCGTTCTCCTCTCTCATCCCTTCCAAGACTTGAAGCAATCCCCAGCCTTTACCTTGATAATTTTCAAACGGTGCTATCCCTAGCCCCTTGAAATTAACGTAATCCGCCAAAGCATAAACTCCTGAAGGCGCAGAGGCGACACGGTAAAACTGCGAAGCTATCTTCTCGCGAACCCCTTCTGGAGTGCTTTTGAATATAAGAGGCAAAGCATCCTCTAACCGTCTCATAATAAATGCAGCCTGTAAAGATTTTGTCTTAATTAAAAAATCTTTTAGTTCTATTAACCGGCTGTCGCTTTGTGCGCTTAGGAAATGTTCGCGGGAACTCCACGAACAAGCAGGAAATGGAGTAGTATCAAGCCAACCCGGGATTTGCTCCCCGGAAGCTTTGGCATATTTAAGGAATTTTACAAAGCTTTCTTCAAAAGAATCTTTTCCATTCTCCGGATACCAAATAAAATGCCCTATACCAAGCGACATAAAATCTTCGCCCTCATTCCATACAATCAAATTTTCATCTTTCGAGGCGCATTCATTCTCAAAAACTCTCTCGCCAATCTGCTGAATCTCCTGCTGGGATAACGATATCTTTTGCGCGGTTGCATCCGTCAAAAAAAGCAAAAATAGAGCTGACAATAGCATTGCCTTTTGCATCACTCACTCTTTCAAATACTTATTTAACTCAGTCCACGTTTGGGCACCTACAGCACCGTCTGTTTTTAAACCTCTGGCTTTTTGAAATGCTTTAATCGCCTCTTTTGTCTGCGGGCCTATTTTACCGTCAATCTTTCCTTTATAAAATCCGGCTTTTTGTAAGGCAATTTGAATTTGCTTCTTTCTATCTTTGGGAAGCTTTGCTTTTGTGAGTTTTTCCTGAGGTTCTCTAATCCTTGCGATTTCTTCCTCAGATTTTACGTCGCGCGGATACTCTCCGGAAGGCAAAATCAAAGGCTGAACAATTGCTTCATTCTTGAGCGCTTCTTTTGCCCGGCTTAACTCAAGCCAAGTCTTTGAATCTATTTTGCCGCTAGGCCATAGGCCCTTTTCTTTCTGGAATTCCCTTATTGCTATTCGGGTCTGGCTTCCCATTACTCCATCCGCAGGGCCGGGATCAAAATGCGCGTCTTTTAAAATCCTCTGCATTTCTTCCACGCGCGGATTGTATTCTGAAGCCATTCCAATAATCTGTTCCTCTTTCAACTGAGCCTTATCTTTCAGGAAAAGATTATTCATGTAGTTTCGCACAGGAGCAACAAACATCACCGCCAGAATAAATACCGTAATAAAAAATCCGCAGACTTTAAGCATGGATAATAATTAAGATTTCTCCCAAGATACTAAAAAACCGCCATCCTGCATATTTAGCAAGATGGCGGCCCGACCATCAAATATTTTACCTCCGGGGTATTATCCCGGACCCACTCTTTTTCCCGAATTTTCTATATTCAGTGTACCACTTAGAAATAAAAAGTAAATAAAAATTAACGACCATTAGTATGATGCATATCGAAACGTTCCTTTAAAATATTTTTTTCATAGCCCTCGCCCATATCCTACCGTACCATGACACAATTTCCCATTCCCGATAGTTTAACATAAACCTGCCCAATAAACCAGAGAGATATTCTGCCGAATTCTTATATAATGCCCAGAAATGAACCTCGATATCGTCGGAGTAAAACGAGGGGAAACGTCCCCTATTTACTACTCCGGGAAAAACTTATTGGCGCTTACTGATGCCAACTCTCAGTAATTGAATTCGGTTGCCTTCGGGGCACTTCTGCTCGCAATAGAAAAGAACATCCACCGGCTAAGCCGGTGGATGTTTGCTAATACGGGTTATTTTCTTACTTAAACGTTTTCGATGCTGCGTTAATAGAAGACGAGCGGAAAGTAATCTTCTTAATTGGCATCTTGTCTTTAAGAAGCTCGTAGAAAAGCTCACAAAGATTCTCACAAGTTGAAACTTTTTTGGTCACAACTATTCTGTATTCCGGGTATGACCAAGCAAGTGCGTGATCTATCTTTTTAAGAGGGACACAATTCTTTGGGTCGTTATTAATGCCTTCCTTTTTGTACACAGCAATAACCGCCTCAAGAAGCGGGTCGCCTTCTTGAAACAATGATGCGTGGTGGAAATGGTCACAAACTTCCCATGCTTTTTTGAATCCCTCTTTACAAGCGTGTGCAAATCCAGTTACCGGGTCTACGGTATCTTCAAGCTCAATTTCTAAAAGGCCTGAGTGCCCGTGAAGGTGTTTTGCTTCTCTGGGCCATTTCATAAACCTATGCGCGTACTGGAAATCAAGTTTTACTATTGATGTATATTTGTCGTTTGACATGATAGCTTCCTCCTTTTGGTTGATATCCATGTTTTTATATTATTTACTGCATGCCGCTAATCACACTTTATTTTCTAAATCAACCACCTCCTTTAATTTATGTTAGCTTACTAAATCGTAATCATTACGACTCAATAGGCAAAAAAATATTTATTTGCCCTTACACTTTGAACAAATACCTTCTAACACTACCCTCTTATTGATAATGACTCCTTGTTTCTGCACAGCCTTCGGCACGGCAATATCGTTATAGGCATCATTTTCGAAATCGTAAATGGTATGGCACTTGATGCATCTAAAATGATGATGCTGGTGCAGGTTGGGCTCAAAACGTTTCTGTTCGCCCGTTCCTTCAACTAGATTAACTATGCCTATCTCAGTAAATGACAACAACGTCCGGTAAACGGTATCAAAAGAAATATTCGATAAGGTCTTTCGCACACGTTTGTATATAGCGTCAGCGGTAGGATGATCCGTGGCTTTGGAAAGCTCATCAAAAATAAGCGAACGTTGCGGGGTAATTTTAAGTCTTTTATCCGCGCACTTATCGTAGAACATCTTTCTTATTTCTTCATGCTCAATTTTCATAGAATTACTATATAGTAATCATTCCTATTTGTCAAGAACTTTTTTCACCCTGCCATCCTTGTGAAAAAAGCCCCGGCTACAACCAGTAACTGGGGCTTTCAATCCGAAAAAGTTCGGATTTTTAATTGGCTCCCCACACTGGACGTAAGACGCATCCCAGGGTGCGAGTCCTTAATGAGATTCACGTTGGACTCGAAACTGCTTGCACGTCAGAAATGGTGCTGGTTGCGCGTCCCCTTCTACCGGCGAAGACGAAAACGCGTTGAAATATCGATCGGCGAAGCATTCCCCGAACCAGCGCCAAAGCCAGTCAAACATCTAAAGAACATTGCCCGTTTTGCGCTTGGTGTAAAAGCCTATTTGGCGTCTAATCCGGGCGCCTCGCATTCAGATGCCGCCAAACATTTCAAAGTCACACGACCCAGAATCTCCCAACTTCTCAAGATCGCCAGTAACCTGCCCGAGCTATTCCTCAAAAAGCTTGCTGAAACAGATAATCCAATACTGCTCAAAAAATATTCTGGCAAAAACCTTCTCAAAATAGCATCGTTAAGTCGAGCTGAACAGCAAACGCTCTCGCTTCTTAAGCCATACATATACTGCGAATGGGATGCCCCAAAAGAATAATAAAAACAAAACCGGGAAGAGAATCCCTTCCGGCGAAACAAGAAAATTCTTTAACATCCTTCCAGACTCAACTACCGGCATCTCTTTGCTACCAGCCAGCATCTCAACCAAACGCATAATTCGCTCTGTCGAAGAAAAAACAAAAGAAATTTGATTCAGCATATATACATAAAAAGAACCAACAAACCCCCAAACCGTGAAAAGTGCTGTCTTCATCAATTTTTCAAAGTGAGTGGACTTCCGAAGAACAAGATAGGTATTAATCCAAAACAAAAAACATAACAGATAACACAATATTACAACAGCCGCTTCTAAGAAATAATTCTTACCCTGCGCAACTCCTTCTTTAAAATTATCCATATCGGTCTTCAAAACACCAAATTCCCGCTCAAAATCTTCCTCCCTGACTCCATCTTTTAGCCCGTTCTTTTTATATTCAATTTCAAGCTGAGACATTCTTTGATCCATGCCTCTCTGAATATACGGCAACAAAGTAGAGTTCAGCCCTATTAGAGAGAAACCTATCTTAAAAAATTGAAACCCCCAAAGACATAAAATCAATGCCAAAACAAAGCGCAACTTTGAATAACGATTCATAAGTGCCCCTTTCTTCAAATGTGAAAATGGACGGTAAGCGTGGTGCGTTTACGGCCATTGTGGAAAAAACTCCCCCTCGAGGACTCGAACTAATACTTAATCCTGTTTGTATTTATCGCTCTAATCTTAATTAAGCTTAATCAATTTTAACCGGACTTAATCAAGGTAGATATCGAACATAAATAGCTAGTCCGATACCTTATTAATTATATCAAGCAAGACCTGCCTCTTTATTTTTCTGGAAGCGGTTTTAGGCAGTTCATTCTCCAAAATCACAAAATCCACTATCCGCTTATATTCTGCCAGATTTTGTCCCAACTGTGATATTTCATTTGAAATCTTCTCTTTTATTTTCTGATTATCTTTACGTTCATCTACTCCAAAATTATCCAAGTTAGGAACAATAACCGCAAATACTTCTTCGCATCCTTTGCGTAAACCCTTTGTTGCGGTTTTACCCAAAACACAGATTTCTCTTATAAATCGGCTCCTGGACATTACCTGCTCAACTTCTTCAGGAAACACCTTTTTTCCTGCCCCTAACACAATAAGATTTCTTATTCTGCCTGTTATATACAAAAATCCATCTTTATCCAAAGATCCTATATCACCAGTATGTAGCCATCCGTCTTTAACAATCTCGTTTGTTTTATCAGGATTATTAAAATAACCTTTCATTACATGGTCGCCTCTAGTAATAATCTCACCTTCATTGGAATCGGTTTTTTCTTTTAATATCTTTACCTCCACGCCTGGCAAAGGTTTTCCTACTGAACCGAAACGATGTGTTTTATAAGTATTTACAGCTATAACTGGAGATGTTTCAGTAAGCCCGTAGCCTTGCAATATCCAAAATCCAAGTGCACTAAAATTTATCTCGACTTCTTTATCTAATGGTGCGCCTCCACTTACAAACCCACGCAATTTTCCACCGAACTGCTTATGTAACCCCATAAACAATAAATGTCCTAGCCTTATATTGTATTTAAGCAACAATTTGGATAAATTCAACAGCCTGCTAAATACTCTCTGTTTAGGGGTGGACATTTTAGCCACATTATCCATGATTCCGTCATGTAACATCTTTATAACCAATGGCACGCAAATCATCATTCTTGTGCCAGTTTCCTTCATCAACGAAAGCATGCGGGTCGGCTTCAAACTATCACAGTAAGTAATGCAGCCTCCGGCATAAAGCGGCGCAATAAGCCCGCCTGTTAATTCAAGAGTATGATTCAAAGGTAGAATAGAAAGAAACTGATCTTGAATTTTATAATGGATTATTTCGCTCAGGGACCTTACCTGAAACATTAAGTTACGATAAGTAAGCTCAACACCCTTTGCTACTCCGGTTGTTCCTGAAGTGTATATTATTAGTGCGGTATCTTCTTCATGTATTGGGCGGTTCTTATTCGCCTCGCTCAAA
>VGKH01000003.1 GCA_016867135.1 Candidatus Omnitrophota bacterium | reverse complement strand
GAAGAGGCACTGGCTCAGGACACGGCAAGACTTCAGGCCGAGGCCATAAGGGGCAGAATGCACGTTCCGGACGCGGGACGCGCCCGGGTTTTGAAGGCGGGCAGTCTCCTCTGATTAAAAGCATTCCCAAAAGAGGCTTTACTTCTCCTAACAAAAAGACGTTTCAGCTTGTAAATCTAAAGAGCCTATCGAAATTTAAAGAAGATACGCCCATCACCCCAGAAATACTTAAAGAAAAAGGCTTGATTCGCAATGCCAGCGGCTTAGTTAAGGTTTTGGGGGACGGAGAAATAAACAAGCCATTACACATCAAGGCACATAGTTTTTCTAAGAGCGCAGAGGGAAAAATCAAAACCAGTGGTGGCAAAATAGAGTTGATCAATGCTTAGTGCATTAGCAAATTCGTTTAGAATCCCGGATCTAAAAAAGCGTATCCTGATTACTTTATCGCTGATTGTAGTTTACAGATTGGGATGTTTTATCCCCATTCCCGGAATAAATACTCATGCGCTGGCAGAATTTTTTGCCCGTCTAACTTCTGGGCGAGGCGGAACGATCTTTGGCATAATGAATATGTTCTCCGGTGGCGCCATGGAGAGAGCAACCCTAATGGCATTAGGTATCATGCCATATATATCAGCTTCAATTATAATGCAGCTTCTTACCGCGGTAATACCTGCGTTAGAAAAGTTAGCCAAAGAAGGCAAAGCCGGTTATCATAAGATTAATCAATATACCAGATATGGCACGGTTGTGCTTTGTTTAATTCAGTCTTATTTTATTGCAGTTTGGCTGGAGAATCCGGTTGTCTTTCAAGGTTTAAGCATTGTAACTTTTCCTGGATTAGGTTTTAGATTTGTGACCATGGTTACTCTTACCTGCGGCGCAGTATTCCTTATGTGGTTGGGAGAACAGATACAAGAAAGAGGTATAGGGCAGGGAATTTCTTTGATTATTACCGCTGGTATTATCTCGCGTATCCCCACAGCTTTATACGAGCTTTTTGTCTTGCTTTCTCCCAATAATCCTGGCTTAAGACAAATTCAGCCGCTTACGCTTTTAGTTATGTTGGTTTTATTATTTGGCGTAGTTTTATCGGTCACAATGATTACTCAAGGGCAACGCAAGATTCCTGTTCAATATGCAAGAAGAGTTGTCGGCAGGAGAGTTTACGGAGGCCAGAGCACATATATACCTTTAAGGGTGGATACTTCGGGAGTCATCGCCATAATCTTTGCGCAGTCGATTATCCTTTTTCCGGCGACCATGGCTTCTTTTATTCCTAATCCTGCATTTCAGCGGTTTGCCCAGGCATTGACCCATGGCAGCCCAGTTTATTATATTCTTTATGGCGTCTTAATCGTTTTCTTCTGTTATTTTTATACGGCGATTGTTTTTAATCCTATAGATGTTGCGGAAAATATGAAGAAGTATGGCGGTTTCATTCCTGGTATAAGACCGGGAAACCCCACGGCAACCTTTCTTGATTTTGTATTGACGCGCATAACTTTAGCCGGGGCATTATTCGTTTGCGTTATTGCTGTATCTCCAGATTTTATTATGGCGTGGCTTAAAGTCCCGTATTTAGTTGCTTCGTTCTTTGGCGGAACAGGCATATTTATCATCGTCGGCGTTGTCCTCGATACAGTGAAACAGATAGAATCCCATCTTATCATGAGGCATTATGAAGGTTTTCTTAAATCTGGTAAAATTCGAGGAAGACGATGAACTTAGTCCTTTTAGGTCCTCCGGGAGCCGGAAAAGGAACTCAGGCCAAAGTGTTGAATGAAGGTTTGAAACTCCCCCATATATCGACGGGCGATATATTGAGGGATTCAGTCAAGAGCGAGTCTAAGTTCGGGCTTGAAGTAAAGAAGATTATGGAATCCGGAGCGCTTGTCCCTGATGATTTAATTAACAAGATTATAGAAGAAAGATTAAGCAAGCCGGATACAAACAAAGGCTTTATCCTTGACGGATTTCCTAGGACAAAGGCTCAGGCGGTAAAGCTAGACGAGATACTAAAAAATCACCCGGCCGGTGATATCGATTTAGTGCTTTATTTTGATTCGACCTTAAAGGTTATCATCGATAGGCTAAGCGGAAGATTGGTTTGCCGTAATTGCGGGGAAAATTTTCATATTAAAAATGTTCCGCCTAAGAAAGAAATGTTTTGCGATCATTGTGGCGGAGAGCTTTATCAAAGGCAAGACGATAAAGAAGACACGATAAAAAATCGCATTAAGGTTTACGAAGAGTCAATTTCTCCTTTGGTTGAGTATTACGAAAAGCAGAAAAAAATCAGAAAAATTAACGCTGATTTCTCGGCTAAGGAAGTTTATGAAGTCCTGACGAAGCTTTTTAAGGACGAACAGTTGTTATGATCATTTTAAAGACTAAAGAAGAAATTGAATTGATGAGAGTTGCCGGCAAGAAATTAGCAAAAGTTGTAAACAGCGTGGAAAAAGAAATAAAGCCTGGAATTACCACGGCTGAGATAGATGATCTGGCAAAAGATCTAATTGAAAAGACGGGCGGATATCCGGCGTTCAAAGGATACAGGGGTTTTCCCTCGCATGCGTGTGTTTCGGTTAACGAGGAGATAGTCCACGGTATCCCCGGAGATAGAATCCTAGAGGACAAAGATATTGTAAGCATAGACCTAGGGTTGAAATACGACGGATATTTCGCGGATACAGCTTTTACAATGGCTTTAGGTAAAGTCAATAGTAAGATTAAAAAGCTGATTGATGTAACAAAAAAAGCCCTATACCTAGGAATTAATAAGGCAAAAGTCAATAATTGCCTATTTGATATTTCTTATAGCATACAGAATTTTGTTGAGGCAAATGGTTTTTCGGTCGTACGCGATTTTGTGGGCCACGGTATAGGCAAGAGAATGCATGAGGATCCCGAAGTGCCGAATTTCGGCAAGGCCAATACCGGGCCAAGATTGCAGGCTGGCATGGTAATAGCCATAGAACCTATGGTTAACATGGGCACCTGGGAAGTTGATATATTAGATAACGGCTGGACAGCAGTGACCAAAGACAGGAAACCATCAGCGCACTTTGAGCACACTGTTGCGATTACGGAAAAAGGTCCACAGATTCTAACGCAATAAATATGCCTAAAGAAGAAGCGATAGAGGTCGAAGGAACAATTTTAGAGTCTTTGCCGAATGCGATGTTTCGCGTAGAGCTGGATAATGGCCATAAGGTATTGGCTCACGTTTCGGGAAAAATAAGGATGCATTTTATAAGGATTTTACCGGGCGATAGGGTCAAGATGGAATTGTCCCCTTACGACTTAAGCAGGGGAAGGATAACTTTTAGGTGTAAATAAAATGAAGGTAAAATCATCGGTTAAGAAAATTTGTGATAGATGCAAGATTATAAGGCGCAAAGGTGTTATCAGGGTAATCTGTTTTAATCCCAAACACAAACAAAAACAAGGTTAATCCTTAAGATTAAAAGGTGAAGAGGTTATGCCCAGAATATTAGGTTTAGACTTACCAAAAGAAAAGCGAATTGAGATATCTTTGACTTATTTTTACGGGATAGGACGCACTCTTGCTAACAAGATACTCAAAGATGTAAATGTCGATCCCAATAAGCGCGCCAAAGATTTATCAGAAGAGGAGATTTCTAGAATTGCTTCCATGGTCCAAAAAAATTACAGAATAGAGGGCGATCTAAAAAGAGAAATAGCTCAGAATGTAAAAAGACTGATTGATATCGGTTCCTATAGAGGAAGCAGGCATAGAAGAGGGCTTCCTGTAAGAGGCCAGCGCACTAAAACCAATGCCCGCACACGCAAAGGCAAGAAAAAGAATGTCGGTATCATGAAAGCTGCGGTAGAAAAACCAGCGGCGGCTTAGCGAAAGGTAAGATATTTTATGGAAGAAAAAAAGAAAAAAACAATTCAGCAAAAAGTAACCAGCGGCGTAGTTCATGTAAGCGCCACATTTAATAATACTATTGTAACTATTACTGATAAAAAAGGTAATTCTCTGGTTTGGTCTTCTCCTGGCATGGTAGGTTTTAGCGGTTCCAAGAAATCTACTCCTTTTGCCGCCCAGGTTGCCGCAGCCGACGCAGCAAAGAAAGCCAAGGATATGGGTATGGAGGAAGTTGAAATCATCGTAAGAGGCCCCGGCTCGGGAAGAGAAGCAGCGGTTAGAGCCCTTAAGGCATCGGGATTAAAAATCACAAACGTTAGGGATATAACACCGCAACCTCATAATGGTTGCCGCTCAAGAAAGAGAAGAAGGGTTTAGAAAGAGGTTTTATGGCAAGATATACAGGACCAAGTTGTAGGCTTTGTCGTAGGGAAGCAATGAAATTATTCTTAAAAGGCACAAGGTGCACTACTGAGAAGTGTGCCTTTGCAAGAAGGCAATACGCTCCTGGCCAGCATGGACAGGCAAGGGTGAAACTATCAAACTATGCACAGCAGCTAAGGGAAAAACAAAAAGTAAAAAGGATATACGGTGTTTTAGAGAAGCAATTTCGTAATTATTTCGAAAAGGCAGCTGAGACTAAGGGCGTTACCGGCGAAACATTGCTGCAATATTTGGAGCGCCGCTTAGACAACGTAGTTTTTCACCTTCATTTAGCTACTTCGCGTTCGGAAGCAAGGCAGATTGTCGGACATAATCATGTATACGTAAATAATCATAAAGTTAACATTTCTTCTTTTTTGGTAAAGAAAGACGATGTCATAGAAGTCAAAGCCAAGGAGAAATTACGCAAGAAATTGGAGAATAACCTGGAAGTCTCCAAGGAACGCGGAATGCCTGCTTGGCTGGAATTAGATGCGAGTAACCTTAAAGCAAAAGTATTGAGATTGCCTGAAAGAGAAGATATCAAATTGCCAATTAAAGAGCAATTGATCGTAGAGTTATATTCTAAATAAGTGAGGACATAACTTATGGAAGCGAAAGCGACATAAGTTATTTGTCCGAACTTACCCCCCACCACTTTTAGAAACAGCGGTGGAATTAAAGATGTGGGATTGGAAGAAAGATAAACATTTTATGTAAAAAGACGCCCCATTACTAAAAGTGGTGGGGGGTCAAATTCGCAGACGCCCGCCAATGAAACAATGGCGGACTACAATTTACGTCATTTCATCCCGTAAATTGTCTGCTCATTTGAGGAGGAAAAGAATGGGGATTAAATGGAGAGATTTCCAGATGCCCAAAAGACTGGAATGTGACGAGGCCTCGTATACCAATACCTACGGAAAGTTTTTAGCTGAGCCTTTCGAGAGAGGTTACGGAGTAACTTTGGGTAATTCTTTAAGGCGCGTACTTTTGTCTTCCATAGAAGGAAGCGCGGTTACATCTGTAAAATTTGATGGCGTATCTCATGAATTCTCTTCAATTCCGGGAGTCTTGGAAGACGTGACAGACATAGTCTTAAATATTAAGAATTTGGTTTTGAGATCTCATTCTAAGGCGCCGAAATCAATCTACATCAAAGCTGATAAAAAAGGAGCAATAACCGCCAAAGATATCATTTCTGACGAGACTATCGAGGTCTTAAGCCCCAATTTACATATTGCCACTCTTACCAAAGACACTAAATTTAATGTGGAATTACAGGTCAGCAGAGGCAGGGGTTACGTTCCGGCAGAGATGAATAAAAAAGAAGAGCAGACGCTGGGAGCGATCGCGATAGATTCGATATTCACTCCGGTTAAGAAAGTAAATTTTTACGTGGAAAATACCCGCGTGGGCCAAAGGACAGATTACGACAAATTAATACTGGAAATCTGGACAAACGGCGGGGTAAGCCCTAAAGACGCGCTTTTATACGCGGCAAACATAGAACAAAGGCATCTTGATGTCTTTGTAAATTTTGGGCAACTTCCCGAAGAAGAAGAGGAAGTCGAAGAGATTTCAGCCGAAGAGAAAGCGCTGTATGAAAAGTTAAGGCTTCCCATCTCGGAATTGGAATTATCGGTAAGAAGCTCCAATTGTCTGAGAGAGGAAAAGATTAAGTCCCTGGGAGATTTAGTAAGGAAATCGGAATCGGAACTATTGCAGGTCCGTAATTTCGGTAAGAAATCTTTAAGTGAAATATCAGCGCTTCTTAAAAGTATGGGTCTATCCCTAGGAATGAAGGTAGATCTAAAGAAGCTAAGAAAGTCAGAATAATATGCGCCATAGAATTGCATATAAGAGATTAGGAAGAAACAGTTCATTAAGACGAGCCACGATTCGCGATCTGGCAAAGTCCGTGCTTTTATACCAGTCGATAAAAACAACCGAGAGAAAGGCAAAAGAAGCCAGGAAATTAGTAGATCGTCTCATCACTTGGGGCAAAAGAGGCGATTTAAGTGCGAAGCGTCTGGCTTATTCTGTTCTTTGCGACCATAATCTGGTAAGTTTATTGTTCAACGATATCGCTCCTCGTTTTAAGGATAGAAACGGTGGATACACGCGAGTTATAAAATGGATTGCCCGAAGAGGCGATAATGCGCAGGAAGCAATCTTGGAGCTTACTGAATTAAAGATAAAAGAAAAAGCGAAGAAGGCGAAGGCTAAAGAAGAACCGCAAGAGAAGAAGGAAAAGCATCCGCCTGTCAAAGAAAAAGTTCCTGAGGCAAAAGAAAAGACCGATATCCAACCAAAGCCTGTTGGCGAGAAGAAGCAAATCAGGGAAGCCAAGCCACCAAAGAAATTTATCGGCGGTTTTGGGAAATTTTTCAAAAAAGAAAGAGATTCATTATAATCCCAATTCAAAATGAATCTTGCCCGAAGAGTTAAAGATGTCTTGGATTCTCCTACTTTAGCCTTGACTTCAAAGGTCAAGCAGCTAAAGAAAGAAGGCTTTGACGTCATAAACTTTACCGCCGGCGAACCAGATTTTGATACGCCCAAAGAGATAAAACAAGCCGCAATTGATTCCATCAACAAAGGCTTCACTAAATACACCCCTTCTACAGGTACTCAGGAATTAAAAGAAGCGATTTGCGAGAAATTCAAGAAAGATAATTCCCTAGATTATTCTCCTGACCAGATTATTGTCTCTTGCGGGGCGAAGCATTCCCTGTTTAATATTGTGGAAGCATTAATCGAGAGGGATGATGAGGTAATAATGCCTTCGCCTTTCTGGGTAAGCTATCCCGAGATGGTGAAGTTAGCTGAGGCCAAGACTGTATTTTTAGAAACAGAACCCCAGAACAATTTCAAGATAGATTTCAATAAATTAGAGAAGGCTGTTAGCAAGAAAACCAAAGCATTTGTTTTGAATTCTCCGTCTAATCCTACCGGTTCGGTATATAGCCGCCAAGAGCTAGAAAAGATCGCCAGAATTTGCGTCGCTAATAAAATTTTCGTGATTAGCGATGAGATTTATGAAAAGCTGATATACGATAATCAAAAACATGTCTCCATTGCTTCATTCGGAAAAGATATCTGCGATTTGACTATTACGGTTAACGGCATGTCCAAGGCATTTTCCATGACCGGATGGCGTATTGGATATTTGGGAGCGCCGCAGGAAATAGCCAATGCCATAAAAAGGATACAAGACCACTCGACGTCAAATCCCACATCAATTAGCCAGGTAGCTGCTTTGGCGGCGTTAAAGATGCCGGAAAACGAAGTCATAAAGATGCGCGAAGAATTCCAGAAGAGGCGCAATTATCTGATTGAAAGAATCGATAAGATTAAGAAATTAAGTTATGTCAAGCCGCAAGGGGCGTTTTATTTGTTCTGCAATATTTCCCAGACTAAGATGGGTTCACACGAATTTGCCAAGAAGCTTCTTGAAGATACTAAGGTTGCGCTTATCCCGGGCAAGGATTTCGGCAGAGATGATTTTGTGCGTATAAGCTTCGCCACAGATCTTGAAAGCATCAAAAAAGGCATGGATAGAATCACTCAATGGCTAAAACAATAGTTGAGAAGATATTAAGTAAGCATTCCGGCAAAGACGTTAGCGCCGGAGATTATGCGATATGCGATATAGATTTCTGTTTCGGACAGGACGGGACAAGCAGCATCATAATAGATAGAATCAAAGAATTAGGAGCAAAGAAAATAAAAAATAGGAATTTTTGTATGGTCATCGACCATAGCGCGCCCAGCCCATCAATGGGAGTCTCAAAGGTCCACGATAAGATGCGTAAATTCGCCCAAGAAAGAAATGTGGATCTTTTTGACATAGGTTGCGGGGTATGTCATCAGGTAATCCCGGAGTCGGGAAGAGTGCTGCCGGGAGATTTAATCGTAGGTGCGGATTCGCATACCTGTACTTACGGAGCTTTAAATGCCTTTGCCACGGGTATGGGTTCCACGGATTTGGCCATAAGTTTATCTACGGGAAAAAACTGGTTTAGAGTCCCTCAGACTTTTAAGATTAAAGTAACGGGCAAAGCCCCTAAAGGCGTTTTTGCAAAAGATATAATTCTATTTATTATTGGGAAATTAGGCGCCAACGGCTGCACCTATAAGTCAATTGAGTTTTATGGCCAGGCAATTGATAATTTAAGCATGGACGGACGTTTTACCATAAGTAACATGGTTATTGAGATGGGCGCGAAATGCGCTTTTTTTAGTGTTGATTCCAAAACCAATAAATGGCTAAAGGACCATAATGTTACTAGAAAATATTCTCCGGTAAATGCGGATAATTCCGCGGTTTATCAAAAGACACTGGCTTTTGATATCTCAAAATTGACTCCTCAGGTTGCCAAGCCTCATTCGGTAGATAATGTTGCTTCTATAAATGAAGTAAAGGGGAAATCTATTGATCAGGCATATGTCGGAACCTGCACCAATGGCAGATTAGAAGATTTAAAAATTGCCTCTGGCATATTGAAAGGCAAAACTGTCAATAAAGGAACCAAGCTGGTTGTTGCGCCAGCCTCTTCCAGGATTTTTCTTGAAGCGATGAAAAAAGGCTATATTCAGGATTTTGTTCAGGCAGGCGCGGTAGTGGTCAATCCGGGTTGCGGTCCCTGCGTGGGCACGCATCATGGAGTACCTGCCGACGGAGAAGTAGTTATTTCTACGGCAAACAGGAATTTTAAAGGTAGGATGGGAAATCCATCGGCATTTATTTATTTGGCATCACCAGCTACTGTAGCCGCCTCTGCAATAGAGGGTAAGATAACTGATCCTAGAAAATATCAAATGAAGCCCAAACTTACGGAACGTTAGTGAACGTAAGTTTGATGGCTGAATTTGATCCTTGACAATTTTTGGTCAAGGGTTATTTGCGAAAGCGACTGTTATTTCAAAAATTGTCAAGGATTTAATTCGCACTTATAACTTACTCACATTTCATGTTCGTAAGTTATGTGCTCATTAAAGGAGGTTTTAATGGAATTAAAAGATCTGCTTATGTTGACTATCGAGAAGAAGGCTTCAGACTTGCATTTAACCGAGAATACCCCTCCGATATTAAGAGTAGATGGGAAATTAATGTTGACAAAGTTTTCGCCTCTCCAAAGAGAGGATACAAAGCGTCTTATATATAGCATGATGACGGATATCCAGAAAGAAATGTTTGAGAGGGATAAAGAGCTTGATATGTCTTTGGCACTTCCCGGTATGGATAGATTCAGGGTAAACGTGCATATTCAAAGAGGTTCAATAGAGGCAGCGTTTAGAAGAATACCGAATTTTGTTCCTACCGTTGAAGAATTGGGCTTGCCAAAAGTTTGCGTTGATTTGGCGCGCAAACCCAACGGATTAGTTTTAGTTACCGGTCCTACAGGAGTGGGCAAGACCACTACTTTGGCAGCGATGCTTGAGCTTATTAATAATGAACGCGAAGATTTAATTATCTGTATTGAGGATCCTATTGAGTTTGTGCACGTAAACAAAAAAAGTATTATCAAGCAGAGGGAAGTGCACGCTGATACCAATTCTTTTGCAGAAGCGCTCAGGCATTGCTTAAGGCAGGATCCCGATGTAATCGTCGTAGGAGAAATGCGTGATTTGGAGACTATTTCCACGACTTTGACTGCTGCCGAGACTGGTCATTTGGTTTTAGCGACATTACATACTCCGGATGCTCCTCAGACAATAGAAAGAATCATCGATGTATTCCCGCCATACCAGCAACAGCAGGTAAAATTACAGCTTTCCGACTGCTTGCAAGGTATAGTTTCGCAGCTTCTTTTGCCCCGAATGAGCGGACAGGGAAGAGTTTTGTCGACCGAAGTGCTTATCGCTACGCCTGGAATAAGAAATTTAATCCGTGAGCAAGAGATTGAACAGATTCCTACCATGATTCAAACTGGCAGTCAATACGGCATGAAGACAATGGATAAATCTTTGAAAGAATTGTATCAAGCCGGAATCATCAGCTTTGAAGCGGCAAAAAGCAAGTTAAAGAACCCGGAAGAATTTAAGCACTTATAAAATGAAGCTTCAAGGTTTTGCCTACAAGTTCCCTGATAATATAAATACGGATTGGATTATATCTGGTAGGTATAAATTTGCCGTCACCAACATGAATGAATTGGCCAAACATTTAATGGAAGATATTGAGCCAAATTTCTACAAAAGATTAAAGCCGGGTAAGTCCATTCTTGTAGCGGGTGAAAACTTTGGCATGGGTTCATCCCGAGAACAGGCGCCTTTGGTAATAAAACAGGCTGGAATTATTGCGGTGGTAGCCAAAAGCTTTGCCCGCATATTTTATCGAAACAGCTTTAATATCGGGCTGCCTTTGATTGAGACTAATACAGACAGTATAAAAGAACAGGACAATCTTGAAATAGACTTGGCTAAGGGCCAAATAACTAATTTAACCAGAAAGAAGATATTAAAAACAGCTGCGCTTTCTAAGATTATGATGAATCTGCTTGCCGACGGAGGAGTCGTAGCGCATGTCAAAAAATATGGTGGGTTAAAGATATGAGCTATAAGATTACTTTCATTCCCGGGGATGGCATAGGTTATGAGGTTTCCGAAGCAGCTAAGGTTTGTGTTGATGCGACGGGAGTAAAAATTGATTGGCAAGAGGCTATCGCTGGCGAGGACGCGATAAAGAAGTTCGGCAAGCCGCTTCCCGATGAGACATTAGCTTTAATCAAGAAGAATAAAGTCGCAATCAAGGGGCCGATCGTAACTCCTATTGCCGGAGGATTTCGTTCGGTTAACGTGCAAATGAGGCAGGCCTTGGATTTGTATGCCTGCTTAAGGCCGGCTAAATCATACGAGGGCACCAAATCCTTATTTAAAGGTTTGGATCTTGTTGTCGTCAGGGAGAACACAGAGGATTTATACGCCGGAATAGAATTTGAAGACAAAAAGCCCGAAACTAAAGAGTTGATTAAAAAGATTGAGGCTCTCTCAAAAAGAGAAATAAGAGAAGACTCGGCGATTTCCATAAAACCCATTTCAAGTTTTGCCTCAGAACGTATTGTCAGATTCGCCTTTGAGTATGCCAGGAAGAATAACCGCAAAAAAGTCACCGCAATCCATAAAGCGAACATTATGAAGTTTTCTGACGGTTTATTCTTAAGAACCGCAAGGGAAGTTGCCAAGAAATATAGCGACATTCAGTTTGAAGAAGCGATAGTGGATAATATGGCTATGCAGTTAGTCCAGAAGCCAAAGAATTTTGATGTATTGGTCCTGCCTAATCTTTACGGCGATATAATCTCGGATCTCTGCGCTGGCTTAGTCGGTGGTTTAGGCATCGCACCCGGAGCTAATATCGGAGACCAAATCGCGCTTTTTGAAGCCGTGCATGGTTCAGCCCCGAAATATACCGGCCAAAATAAAGTCAATCCCACAGCGATGATCTTATCTGCCGTATTAATGCTAAGACACATCGGCGAAACCAAAGCTGCAGATAGATTAGAAAACGCGGTAAAGGAAGTTTTAAAAGAAGGAAAATCGGTTACTTACGATTTGAAGCAAGACAGGAACGATCCCACCGCAGTAGGCACAAAACAAATGGCGGAGGCAATATGCCGAAAGTTGCGATAATCGGAGCCGGTAATGTCGGCAGCCTTACAGCCATGCGAATCGTAGAAAAAGCTATAGCCGACGTCATCATCATAGATATAGCTAAAGATATTGCTAGAGGCAAATCCCTGGATTTAGAAGATTCCCTTTCCGTATTTAAAGTTGACTCCACAATAAAATCTACCGAAGATTTTTCGCAAGTCAAAGATGCCGACGTGATTGTTATCACCGCCGGTTTTCCCCGCAAGCCCGGGATGACCAGGGAAGACCTGCTTAATAAAAACGTCGAGATAATCAAAGACGTTGCCCTAAAAATAAAATCGTTAAATTCTAAGGCAGTGGTAATCATTTTGACCAATCCGGTTGATCTGATGGCGCAGGTTTTCCATAAGATTACCAATTTTGATACCAAAAGAATCATAGGCTTAGGAGTAAGCCTGGATTCGGCCCGCTTTGCCAATCTTGTTTCTCAAGAGCTTAAGGTTGGCGTATCTGAAGTTGAGGCTATAGTGATTGGAGTCCACGGTAAAGGTATGCTTCCTTTGGCGCGTTTTACCAAGGTCAAGGGAAAAGCTCTTTCGAATTTACTTGATGAAAAGAAAATCAATGATTTGACCGAGGCTACTGTCCAGCGCGGCGCAACAATAGTTGCGCATTTAGGTTCGGGCAGTGCCTATTTTGCTCCCTCGGCAGCTATATCCGAGATGGTAGAATCTATAGTCAAAGATGAGAATGGAGAGACTGTCGCCTCAGTATATCTAAACGGAGAATATGGCCTAAAGGATGTTTTTATTGGTGTGCCGGTAAGACTAGGAAAATCCGGCATAAAAAATATCATTGAGTTAAAACTTAATCCGCAGGAAAAAGACTTATTGCTCAAGGCCGCCGGAGAATTAAAAAAATGCACGATATCTGTATAATCGGAGCTGGATGGGCAGGTTTCAGCGCGGCAATCAAGGCTAAGCAGCTTGGGCTTTCTGTCTGTTTGGTGGAACAGAAAAAAATAGGCGGCACTTGCCTTAATCAAGGATGTATACCCACCAAGGTATTAGTACAATCTTCCCGCATTTTTTCGCATATCAAAGATAATTCTGTTTTTGGGGTAGAAGTAAAAGGCGCCGAAGTAAATTTCGATAAAATCCAGCAGCGCAAATCGGCGATAGTCGATAAGATGGCCAAAGGCATGGAATTCCAGTTATCCACCAAAGGCGTTGAATTGATTAAGGGCGAGGCTAAATTCGTTAATGCCGATGAGATTCTGGTCGATTCGCGAAGCATAAAAGCAAAGAATGTTATTATCGCTATCGGTTCAAGGCCAATTGAGCTGCCGTTTTTGAAATTCAATCAAAAGAATATTATTTCTAGCGATGATATTTTAGATCTAAAATTTATTCCTGAAAGCCTTCTCATAGTCGGAGGCGGTGTCATCGGTTGCGAATTCGCCAATATTTTTGCTTCTCTTAGCGCCAAGGTAACAATAGTTGAGATACTGGAACATATTTTACCTAACGAAGATAAGGATATTGCAAAGAAATTGGAAGTGGCATTAAAGAGAAAGAGTGTAAAGATTTTAACCAAGACCGATGTCAAGACAGTCGCTCTGGATAAGTTTGAAAAGGTCTTGGTTTGCGTGGGAAGAGTTGCCAACAAGGAAATTGAAGGATTGGAAAAGATCGGAGTAAAGACAGATAAAAAGGGAATTCTGGTAAATGAATTCATGCAGACTAACATTGACAATCTCTATGCGGTAGGCGATTGTATCGGCGGCCATCAGTTGGCACATGTCGCAGCTTACGAGGGAGAATTAGCGGTCGAGAATATCTCCGGAAAGAAAATCCCGGTAGATTATTCCGCAGTCCCAAATTGTATTTTTACCGATCCGGAGATTTCAAGCGTAGGATTGACGGAAGAGGCGGCAGGCGCCAAAGGTATCCAATACCAGATTGGTAAGTTTGATTTCTTGGCTTCAGGAATGGCGCATATTTTGGATGAAACAGACGGATTTATAAAGGTCCTATTTGACGGTAATTCTAAAGAAATTCTGGGAGCGGCGATAGTCGGTCCGAAGGCAACAGAGCTTATCGCAGTTTTTTCTTTAGCCATAAAATCAAAGTTAAAAATTTCTCAAATTAATGACACAATCTTTGCACACCCTACCTTATCCGAAGCTATTAGAGAGGCGACAAAAAGTATCTATTCTACTTCGCACAAGGAATATGAATAATGGTAAATGCTTCGTAGAATATTCTCCGAAGCCTATACCATTGGATACAAGTGGAAAGGCGAAGGAGAATAATTTATGTCGGATAGTCGATCTGGGCTTGGTTGATTATTCTTATGCTTACGAGTTTCAAAAGCAAGTTTTGGACAAAATTAGATATGGGAACGAGCCTCACGCCTTAATTCTCTGCGAGCATCCGCACACAATTACCCAAGGAAGAATGACCAAGGAAAGCGATTTGCTTATCTCGCCGCTAAAGCTTAAGCAGTTGGGCGTTTCAAATTATTCGGTCGAAAGAGGCGGAAGGATTACCTATCACGGCCCGGGACAGTTAGTCGCCTATCCGGTTTTTGATTTAAATAAACTCAAAAAAGACCTAAAGTTTTTTCTTTGGTCTTTGGAAGAAGTAATAATTAATTTCTTAAATAATTTTAATCTTGAAGCAGAAAGAAAACCTGGATATACTGGTGTCTGGATAGAAGATAGAAAAATCGCTTCTATCGGTATCGCCGTGAAGAAATGGATTACTTTTCACGGCTTAGCCATAAACCTAAATACCGATTTAGAATATTTTTCTTTGATCAAACCATGCGGGTTAGACGTTCGGATGACTTCGCTTTCTCAGATTATGGGCAGAGAGATTGTTATAGATAATCGATTAAAAGAAAGATTGGTGGAAGAATTTAAGAAAGTTTTTGCTTTAGAAATAGTAGAAGGTCAAATGAATACACAACTTAGCGAACGATAGTGAAGCTAAGTTGAGTGTCTGAATTTGACCCAGCACTAATTTTACTGACAACGTTGGGTTGTGAATACTACGGATTTATTTGAATAAAACTGCTATTGTTTTCTCGAGTCTTGTAGTAAAATTAGTGCTGGATTTACTTCGCACTTATAACTTACGTTCGCTATCGCTCCGTAAGTTATGTGCTCATTAAAGGAGGTCTATAATGACAAAGGTTGTCTTGCCGGAGTTAGGAGAAGGAATTGTCAAGGCGTCAGTCACATACTGGAATTTTGAAGTAGGAGACGAAGTAAAAGAAGGAGAGGACCTGGTAGAGCTTGCAACGGATAAGGCGACATTTAATATGCCCTCTCCGGCTTCAGGGATTTTAAAAGAAAAATTAAAAGAAGAAGGCGATGAAGTCCACGTTGGAGATACCTTGGCGATGATTGAGGAACAATAGAGATAATATGTCTGCAAAAAGAGTTCTTTTAATGTACATTTCAGAGGTTTCTGGCCATCATAGCGCAACTTTGTCTATCGAAAAGGCGCTGAAGATTTTAAGACCCGAGATTATCACCAGGAACATCAACGGTTTTAACTATACAAATCCCATTTTAGAAAAGATAATAAACAGAGCCTATCTTAGTGTGATAAAAAGAAGGCCAGAAGTGTGGGAATATCTATATGATAATCCCAAGATTGTAAAAAGTACAAGATATGTAAAGGAAGCGATACACAGATCAAATCATAAGAAATTGCAGCTTTTGCTCGATGAGTTCTCCCCGGATTTTATTATCTGCACTCAGGCATTTCCCTGCGGCATGGTCGCCGATTTTAAGAAAACTTTTGGCCTCAATGTCCCTTTAATGGGAGTTCTGACTGATTATGCCCCGCATGCCTATTGGCTCTATGATGAAATTGATTATTTTGTAGTTCCTAACCAGGATTCGCGCCAGAGATTGATCCGTGAAGGAATAATAGAGGATAGGATTAAGATACTGGGAATTCCTATCGACCAGCAATTCTCCCAGCCTGTTAATAAAGAAGAGGTGGCATCTGGATTAGGCCTGAATTTGTCTAAGCCGATTATTTTAATTATGGGCGGAGGCCAGGGCATAGGCCCGATTAAGAAAGTCATCAAATCATTCAATAAAATTAAAACAGATTTTCAAGTTATAGTTGTGGCCGGGACAAATAAACGGCTTCTTAATTGGCTGGAAAGGCATAATCCTAAAGAAAAGACACTGGTTGCCTTGGGCTATGTCAACAATATCGACGAGCTGATGTCTATAGCCACTCTATTGATAACCAAGCCGGGAGGCATAACCTCGGCAGAGGCTTTATCCAAGGGCTTGCCGATGATTATAATGAACCCGATCCCCGGCCAGGAAGCGAATAATACGGCGTATCTTTTAAGGCAGGAAGTAGCTGTTAAGGCAGATTCGGTGGAGCAACTCGATAAGAAAATCAATGAGCTTTTGAATAATAAAGAAGCTTTAGAAAATATGAGGCGTTGCGCCAGGTCAATCGGTTTTTCCGAATCCTCATTGAATATCGCCAGGTTGGTCCTAGGAGAAAATGTTTAATTATACCTATTATAAGTTAGGAATTTATATAGCTAACCGTTTTTCCTTGAAAGGCGCTTATGCCTTTGCTAGGTTTATCTCGGATTTGCATTTTATTTATTCCCATGCTGATAGGGTGGCGGTTTTAAATAACTTAAGAGTGATCCTGCCTGATAAGAAAAAGATCCGTAGACCTGCGCTAGAGGTTTTTAGGAATTTCGGAATTTATCTTGTGGATTTCTTCCGCACGCAACGATTAAACAAGGAAACCGTCGCGAAGAAGGTAAAAATTATCAATTTAGAATGTATAGATGAAGCCTTGAAAAAAGGCAAAGGCATCATTATTGTTTCAGCGCATATGGGCAACTGGGAATTGGCCAGCTTCGCTATGGCGCTTGCCGGATATCCTGTTTCGGTTGTCGCCTTTCCGCACAGAGATAAAAGAATCAATGATTATTTTAATTATCAGCGAGAATCAAGGGGGGTTGAAGTAATCCCGGTGGGGAAGGCTGCTAGAAAATGCATAGAAAATTTGAAGGCTAACAAGCTTATCGCCCTTGTGGGCGATAGAGAGTTTACGCAAAGCGGTATTATCATTGATTTTTTTGGCAAAGAGAGCCTTATTCCTAAAGGGCCGGCAACGCTATCTATTTTGACCGGCGCGCCAATAATCATGGGGTTTGTAATAAGAGAAAAAGAAGATAATTTCTCCTTAATTTTCGAGAAGCTCGCAGAGCCAAAGCTAACCGGCGATAGAGAAAAAGATATCTTTAATCTGACAAGAAAATTCCTAAACGTAATAGAAAACTATATTCGCCAATACCCCGGCCAGTGGTTGATGTTTAGAAAGTTCTGGTTATAGGAGACTATGAAGATCTGCACGATCATCCCCGCCTATAATGAAGCCAAGACGATCGGCTATCTCGTTGAAGAGATAAAGAAAAGAAATTTTGATGTTTTAGTCATCGACGATGGCTCCAAGGATCAAACGGCCAGGATCGCAAAAGAAAAGGGCGCGACCGTCATCACCAATGAGAAAAATGTCGGTAAAGGCGCTTCTCTAAGAAAATGCTTTGATTTTGTAATCAACAAAGATTATGATGGTTTCTTGATTATGGATGGCGACGGGCAGCACGATCCGGAGAACATTCCAGTTTTTCTAGGCCTGATTCAAAAATCAAACGCCAAGATCATAAATGGCAATAGAATGTTGAGTGCTAAGAATATGCCTCTTTTAAGGTGGCTAACAAACAAGACTATGTCGTGGTTTATCTCGGCAATCTGCAAGCAATATATACCCGACAGCCAATGCGGATATAGGTATATAAGTAAAGAGGTTTTAAAGGCGATAGAGCTTTCTACCTCTAATTTTGAGATAGAGACAGAGGTCTTGATTGAGGCAAGAAAAAAAGGCTTCAGAATCTATCATGTTCCGGTTAATACAATCTATCAGGACCACAAAAGCCGGATTAATCCTTTTCTGGATACCTTCAGGTTCTTCAGATTTATTTTTCGTAAAAGATGAATTTTAAAGAATTAAGAGAAGAGATGGTAAAAGAACAGCTGGCAGGCCGCGACATAAAAGATAAGCGCGTCTTGGATGCTTTCTTGAAAATTCCGCGCCACAAATTTGTTTCGGAGGAATCGCAATCCAGCGCCTACGCCGACTATCCTTTACCTATCGGAGAAAACCAGACTATTTCCCAGCCTTATATAGTCGCACTCATGAGCCAGCTTCTGGAATTAAAAGGTACGGAGAAAGTCCTAGAAATCGGCACCGGCTCAGGATATCAGGCTGCGATTTTGGCTGAGCTATCTAAAACTGTTTATTCGATAGAGAGAATCCCTTCTTTGGCAGAGAAGGCAGAAAAACTTTTAAATGAATTGGGATATAAGAATATCGAGATCAAGGTTGATGACGGTACTTTAGGCTGGTATGAATCTTCTCCTTTTGATGCGATTATAGTCACTGCCGCCTCTCCGGAAATACCACAATCCTTGGTTAAGCAGCTAGCCGAACATGGCAGATTGGTTCTGCCTGTAGGAGGTAAATTCGGACAGATGTTAGTTTTGGTTAAAAAAGATAAAGGAAAAGTAGAAACCAAAGAAATTTGCGGGTGCGTTTTTGTCCCACTGATAGGTAAATATGGCTATAACCAATGAAGCTTATGTAATTTTAGTTGCCGCCGCTCCGGTTGTGGAATTAAGGGCAGCCATACCTTTCGGGATTTATCTCTTCGGCAAAGAAGAGATCATTAAAGTCTTTCTTTTGTCTATTTTCGGAAATTTCTTGCCGATAATCCCCATACTTTTATTGTTAAGCCCGGTTTCGGAGAAATTAAGGAAGTTTTTTATCTGGAGGAGGTTCTTTGATTGGTTTTTTGAGAGGACAAGAAAAAAAGCTTCTCTTATCCAGAAATACGAAGCATTGGGTTTGGCCTTGTTTGTTGCCATACCGCTACCGGCGACGGGAATTTGGACCGGGGCAGTAGCCGCGATATTATTTAAGATAAAATTCCGCTTCGCGGTTTTTGCTATAACCGCGGGCATGATTTTAGCCGGGATAATAGTTAGCTTGGTTTGTTTAGGCGTAATCAACGCCCCAATTTTTATCAGTAATTTAATGAAATGATTCATATCTATACCGGAGAAGGAAAAGGAAAGACTACAGCTAGCTTGGGTTTGGCCCTAAGAGCCGCAGGCGCAGGCTTCAGTGTCTTTATCGGGCAGTTTCTTAAGGGCAAAGATTACAGTGAATTAAAGTCGTTAAAGAAAATAAAGAATATAAAAGTTGAACAACTAGGTACAAGGTGTTTTGTCAAAAAATCCCCGAGCCCAAAAGATATTATGCTGGCAAAAAAAGGATTGGCCAGGATCAAGGGGGTAATTCAATCCGGAAGATTCCAAGTGGTTATTTTGGATGAAGCAAACATCGCAATCAAATTGAATGTCCTAGGGCTTAGAGAGGTCTTGGATGTTGTTAAGATGTGCCCGGATTGTATTGAGCTAGTATTGACCGGAAGATATGCGCCCAAAGAATTGAAAGAATGCGCGGATTATGTCACCGAGATGAAAGAGGTCAAGCATCCTTTCAAGAAAAAAATAACCGGCCGACGCGGAATAGAGTTTTAACTTGACAATAGGCTGCAATTCTAATAAAATCAGTGACGATACCCTTGACAAGCTTGTCAAGGGTTTATCGGAACTGACCCCCACACCAATTCTATGGTGCGGGGGGGGGCAAGAAAATTGGTGTGGGGGTAAATTCGCACTGATAACTTACGTTCGCTATCGCTCCGTAAGTTATGTGCTCATTTAAGGGAGGATTTATATGTTAGCTATAGCATTGATAGTTTTAGGAATATTAACTAGATTCATACCGCATGCGCCGAATTTCAACCCGGTCATCGCTATCGCGTTATTCGGCGGTTATTATCTGAGTAGAAAATACGCGGTTTTAGTGCCTTTATTGTTGATGGTTTTAAGCGATATATTCTTAGGCCTGCACAATACCATGCTTTTTACCTGGGGAAGCGTAGTCTTGATTTCCATTCTTGGGATAACCCAGAAGAAAAATAAATCTGTTTTGAATATAGCCGGTTCTTCTTTAGTTTCCGCAGTTTTATTCTTCGTGGTTACTAATTTCGGTGTTTGGATTTCCGGTTGGTATCCGTATACTTCAAAAGGCCTGGCAGATTGTTTTATTATGGGGATACCGTTTTTCAGAGCCACGCTATTATCCACAGTTGTTTATTCGGCTGTGATGTTCGGTGCATACGAATTAATTGCAAGAAGGGTAAAGAATACTCGTTTTGCAACTGCTCTTTTAACTAATTAGTCTTATATAGGTGCGCGATAAGCCAAACAGGGAAGTCTGTCCTTCGATTTTGCTCAGAATGTTGCGAAGGATACTGAGCGAAGCGAAGTAGCAAAGCAGACGCGGTCCCGCCGCTGTAACCCCGCCCTTTTTTGTTTTTTGAGAAAGGGAACCCTTTTAACATTATGCCACTGCCCTGATTTAATGGGGTGGGAAGGCGTTAAAAGGGCAAAGGAAGCCAGAAGACCTGCCTATATATTAGAGTTTTGAATACTGCGTAAGGATACAGTATCAGAGCGCATAAATTAGGGGATTAAGAAAATTAGGGTGCAGCCCCTCCGACGTAACGTCGGAGGGGCTTTGTTTTTAAGGAGGATAATTATGAAAAGATTAGTTTTTGCCTTGGTCTTTGTAATTTTTTGTTTCGTCCTGCTTGATTCAGCATCTGCTTACGAATTAGACTTAGATAAAATTGTTGTTAGCGCCTCCAAAATAGAGCAGACCTACCGCAATGTCCCTGCCAATATCAGCATTATTTCTTCTGATGAGATTGAGTCTTCTAACGCGCTTGAGGTTTCCGAGCTTTTGGATATGTTGCCTTCAGTGGATATGCTGGAGCAGGGTTCTTTGGGGTCGGTCAAATCCGTGCACACAAGGGGGGCATCTAATAATCAGGTCCTTACCCTTATTGACGGCAGGCCCGTAAACACCCCGCGCGACGGCCTGACCGATTTTAATCAGATATCGCTTTCCAATATTGAGCGAATAGAAGTTATGCGCGGCCCGGCTGCAAACATGTACGGAGCTAATGCCGTGGGAGGAGTTATCAATATCATTACCAAAAAAGGACAAGACAAAATGAAAACCGAGCTAACCTCAAAAGGCGGCTCTTTTGGGACGAATTCTGAGTCTTTTGTTAATAGCTATAAAATCAAAAATCTTGATTACCTAGCATCATACAATTATTTAAATTCTCAAGGGCACCGGGATAACGCCTATTATCGAGACCATAATGCCAATGCCAAAGTTGGTTATCAAATCGATAATAATAATTACATTTCTTTATCAAGCGGTTTTCATTTGGCTAACGTGGGTAGTCCCGACAGGGTTTCTAATCCGGATTTGGACGACCGCACCGTGAGCGATAAAAGGTTTATAGACCTGACATGGGACGGCAAATTCCTGGCTGACCAGGATATTCTCTTAAAGTTATACCACAATGTCGATAAGCTGAAATTTATCGAGGCCTTTGACCCGCGCGACCAAGACGACCATGCCACCAAAGTCTATGGAGCCGACGCCCAGTTTTCCCAGCTATGGTTTGATATCTGGCGCACCACATTCGGTGCGAATTATCAGATACATAAATTGAATAGTTCAACTAGCGCCAAGCATGATTACAACTTAAAGGCGTTGTATCTGGAAAGCGAAACCGCTTTTCTCGATGATAATCTGATTATTAAGTTCGGAGGCCGCTGGGATGATTATTCTACTTTCGGTGATGAGTTTAGCCCGAGCGTAAGCGCAGCCACATGGCTTTTTGATACCTTTAAGTTTCACGGGATGATTGCCCAGTCATTCAGGACCCCGACATTTAATGACCTTTATTGGCCCAGGGAAGACTGGGGCATTTGGGGAGGGGTGGAGGGCAATCCCACACTTACTCCCGAGAAGGCCATATCTTACGAACTGGGCATGGGGACATATGTTTTTCAATCCGTTAAGACCGATTTGACTTATTTTATCACCAAATACAATGATTTAATCGAATGGACCATGGATAATTCTTTTTGGTGGAGGCCGGACAATGTCGGCAAAGCCTTGACTAAAGGAGTTGAACTGGAAGCCGAATGGGTCCTAAAGGATAATCTAAAACTGAATTTCAATTATACATTTTTAGATGCAAGAAATGAAGATACAGATTTGCGCTTAACTTACCGGCCAAAAGGCCTTTATAAATGCAAGCTTGCATTCTCACCGAATAAAAAATGGGATTTTGGTTTATACGGCCGCTACAAAACTAAGCGCTATGCCAATGTCGATAACACCATCGCGCTTGCCCCGTATTTTGTGATGGACGGAGATGCTACTTTTCATTTCTCCCAAAACCTGGATATCCTGCTGAGAGTTACCAATATTTTTAACCGCAGATACCAAGAGCAGTTTGATTTTTCCACCCCGGGCTTTGGTTTGTTGGGAGGGATAAAACTGACTTTTTAGAATCAGTAATTTGGCAATAGTTTAGGCTTTTTGTAGAGTATTTTCTGGGGGCCGAGTTATCAAAAGATAACTCGGCCCCCCTTAGTTTTAATTTATTTTTTTGCCTTTACAATGTGTCGCAAAGCAGTATAATAATTTTAGAATTAATAATAGTTACGAATAATTACGGCAGCCTCCTTAATTAATAAAATGATATTTAATAATTTTGTTAAACTTTTACAAAAAAATCATATTATAGCGCGCTTTCTCGAGGATTCATATTGTAGGATTCCGTATTATTTCTCTAGTGGCAGGGCATTGAATCCACTTTCAGTAGTCTTCTTAACTACCTATAGGTGTAATCTAAGGTGCAAGATGTGCTTTTATTATAATGAGAGCGAAGAGGCAAACACGCTAAAAACGATAAAAGAACGTGGGCCCGAAGAACTTGCTGTCGAACAAGTGTACAAACTGATAGATGAGCTTTCCCTGATGAAAGTCAGAGTCTTTACAATTCATGGAGGAGAGCCTTTGCTGTATAAAGATTTCTTTAAAATAGCACAATATGCTCAAGATAAGGGCTTGCTTGTTAACTTTATCACCAATGGCACTTTGATTACGGAAGATTTTGCCAAGAAGATTGTAGAAGCAAAAATAAATCAAATTACTTTCTCAATTGACGGACCGCAGAGTGTTCATGATGCAGTTAGAAACGTGCCTGGGACATTCCAAAGAATGCTATCCGGTATTCGCAACATATGTTCTCTGAAAGAACAAGGACATGCTATCCCGAATTTGTCTGTTTCAACTTATATATCGGCCATAAATCAATCTTATTTAAGTGAAATTGTACAGATTCTTCATCAATATGGTATTAAAAGTTGGGGTGCAGGGTTAGTTACCTATAATTCAGAAAAGCTGGCAAATTCCACACGAAATATATTGGGGTTAAAAAGTAATATCCGAGAGGGAAGTCTGGAACATTTATCCGATAGCATGATTTTTATCGACAAAGGGACTTTGAGTAAACAGAAAAGAGAGATCATAGATTTAAACAAGAATTATAAAATTGATATTTATTTTCCTTCCGACAAAGCAATTGATAAATATGATGACCCATCTTTTAACGAAGCAGACCGTTGTTTTTATCCTTGGGCGAGAGTAGTTATTTCGCCATATGGCGAGGTTTTTCCCTGCATTAATCTGGCTATGGTGGGTTTTTCTTTAGGCAATATCAAGGATGAGCCTTTGAGCAAAATATGGAATTCTCAGAAGTTCAGGGAATTCAGGAGAAAACTAAGAACTCGCAAGTTGTTGCCTATTTGCTCTAAGTGTTGCACGATTAACGGAATCCGGAAATTAAGAAATTAAAAACGCGGATTAATTTTAAAAAGTAGTATATGGATTAAAGGCGGCGGGACGAATTGTCCCGCCGCCTTTTTGTTAATATTCTTACCCGGTGAGAGGCATGTTTTCTTGCCGAATAGTCAAATCATACTTGACAAATCATCAAATATATGTTATACTTCTCTCATAAATTCCCTTCGATGACAATTAATCGCCTAAATAGGCAAAAGATATGTACCGAAAACTTCTTCAAAAATCCTATCTTAATTTTCAATACTCTCAAATCCAAAAACCAATCATAACCAAAAGCTCTGTCATTATACTCAGATACACACAGACTCTCACAATCTTAAGACAGCTGGAAAGAATACGGCTAAGGTCAGGGTAACGAAGCCCGTATCGGTTAAGGTAACGGTAACGTAATGGAAGAAAAAAAGAGGATAACAAGTTTTAAAGATTTAGAAGTATATCTGAATGGCTACAAAGCTATGCTTATTGTTATGGAAGAAATTGTCCCGAGATTACCTGAGCGAGAAAAATATGATTTGACAGATCAGCTAAGTCGAGCCTGTAAAGCAATACCTAGATTGATAGCAGAAGGTTACGCTAAACGCCATCAAAAATCAGGCTTTCAGAAATACATTGACGATGCTATGAGCGAGTCTAATGAGATGGTAGTTAGTTTAAGCGAGGCACGGGATATTTATCCGAGCTTTGTAAATATAAAACGCTGCGACGAATTAATTGATTTATACGACAAAACAGGCAGACAACTGTATAAATTAGGCGAGAGTTGGAATAATTTTAAAAGACGCTAGACGTAACCCTAAGACGATACGGGCATCGTAACCGTAGCCTAAAACCGTTACTAAGCAACAATGAGAGAATCTGTGTGAATCTCGATAACCAAAGCTCTGTCATTGTCAGAAGGAGTCTGGTATGAAAAAGATAATCCTTTCAATGCTATTTTTTATTGCTGTGATTTTTGTCTTTTCTGCGAATATTTTTGCTAAAGAGGAAATAGAGGTTAAGAATCAAAAACAACTAGAAGATATTGCTATCGATTCTGGATCAGCCCAAGAATCGCTTCCTTCAGGCGATGCCGAACCAGAAGCCACCTTAATGGCAACCACAACCACAAGTGGCGGCCAGCCATATCAATCCACGGAGAAATTTCAGGTTGAGCCATCAACCGGAACAGCCTCAGTAAATATTCCTATAGAGGTTCCTGCAGGTAGACGAGGCATTCAGCCAAATATTTCCTTGATGTATAACTCCAGTTCGCCAAACGGAATTTTAGGCGTGGGATGGAATTTAGAACTTGGTTCAATACAACGCTCCACAAAAAGAGGAGTGCCTACCTATAATGATTCCCAAGATACTTTTGTTTTAACCCAGTCCGGATCAAGCCAGGAATTAGTTCCTATTGGAGGAAATCAATACCGCGCAAAAATCGAAGGCGCATATATGAAGTTTGAATATCTTGGTCCATCAAACGGCTGGATTGTTACAGATAAAAAAGGAATCAAATATTATTTTGGGCAGCCTACTAATTCGCAGCAATCCGATAGCAACGGTAAAATCTTCAAATGGTGCTTGGATAGAGTTGAGGACCTGAATGGAAATTATATGACTATAATTTACAGCCATAATCAACGCCAGCTTTACCCATATCATATTTACTACACAGGTAATTCTATCACTGGAGAATCTAGTTTTGCAGATATTGGATTTTCCTGGGATGAGAGGGGCGATATAGCAATTTCCTACCGTTCAGGGTTTGCTATTACTACAGCTTGGCGTTGTAACCAGATAGATGTAAAAATAGCTGGTCAGCTTCAGAGAAGTTATAAATTGAATTATACTTATTCGTCTTCAACAAGCCGCTCACTATTGACTTCCATTACTCAATACGGTGCAGATGGAGTGACATCATTGCCAGCTACAACTTTTAGTTATCAAGAAACTCAAAAAGGCTGGCAACGAGATACAGGTTATGGAGCGAGCGAATCTTATACTAACGAAGCATCCTTCGGTTTCTGGAATGGTAATATTAATGCCGATAGAGGAGTGCGTTTAGCCGATGTCAACAATGATGGTTTTGTAGATATCCCCAAGAAAGTTGAATGGGATGGTTGGGTAAATAAAATTTACATTAATAACAAAAATGAAAATTGGTCACAAGGCGATTGGAATTTCCCTAGCACTTCTGCTTTTGTCTGGCATGCACCAGAGATCAATCGTGATAGAGGCCTGCGATTTGGCGATGTCAATGGAGATGGCTGGGTAGATTTAATTAGAAATTGGGAACGTGATCCTTATAATGGCGGAGGTTTTATAAAACAAACTTTCCTGAATAACAAAACTAATGGCTGGTATCAAAATGACAGTTGGCTTATGCCTGATAATACACAGTTTGTATCTCAACGCGGATATCCAGTTTATGAATATGCAGAATATCGAGGCGTTGTTTTTAATGATATCAACGGCGATGGTTTTCAGGATATAGTAAAATCCCAAGGTTCTGACCGCCGAACTTATTTAAATAATGGAGTCAATGGCGGCACAGGTTGGACCAGAAACTCTAATTGGGATTTGCCCAGCGGAGCCGATCTGACCGATGGGGCAAATTTGGTAGATCTAAATGGCGATGGCGTTGATGATATTGTGGTATCAAAAGGCTCGGGCAATTACAAGGCATGGTTAAATCGGGGACCAGGTTGGATAGATTATCCCACCTACTATCCTCCTGAAGGGAATGCCAGGGACGGTGACACTCAATTTGCCGATATCAATAGCGATGGGTTGCCGGATTTGCTTATTGCAAGCGATAGCTCAACAAAAACATATATTAACACTGGCAATGGATGGCAGAGAGATAGCTCTTGGGATATGCCGGATGGGAATTTCAAGAATTATGGCACTCGAATGGGCGATGCCAATGCAGATGGGCTGATAGATATTATAAAATATTGGGCAAATGATAATGAATTACGGGTTTATCTAAACAAAGGTCCTTATCCCGATATTCTGTCTTCAATCGACAACGGCATCGGCGCAACCACGGAAATTAATTACTTGCCTTCTACTCAATACGATAATACAGGTAGCGATAATATTTCAGATTTGCCGTTTCCTATCCAAACTGTATCTTCAGTTACCGCCACAGACCAGGTTTCTGGCCAAAGCTATACCACCAATTACGAATACAGAGATGGCCTATTTGATTTTGAAGACCGTGAATTTCGCGGATTTGGGTTCGTTAAGGTATCTGATGCGCAAGGCAATTACTCCGAAACAGAATTTTTGCAGGACGATATTTATAAAGGAAGAGTCAAGGAAGGCCGTAGTTTTGATGCTTCAGGCAATCTTTATACTAAATCCACCAGCGACTGGCAATCTCAGGATTTAGGCAACGGCTCAAAGTTTGTTTATTTAAACCGAGCTGATAGTTATCTCTATAACGGCGATCCTTCTTATAAACATACAGCTACAGAATATCAATACGATGCTTATGGCAATCCCACCAAAGTTTCTGAATTAGGCGATGTCAGTCAGACAGGAGATGAGCGCTATGGCTATACTGAATATGTCTATAATGACATAGATTGGTTAGTTGGTTTACCGAAAAATACCTATCTTAAAGATTCTTCGGATAGCAATATTCTCAAGCAGACTTGGTTTTATTATGATGGTCATTCCGGGTTAACTGAGCCGCCAACCAAGGGACTTCTAACCAAGCAGGAAGATTGGTTTAATGGCGGGACAAATCCATTTGCAACATTTACCTATGATGTTTATGGGCATTTACTTACTACTACTGACGCGCTGGGCCGTTCATCTAGCGTTATTTATGATATGGATTATCATATTTTCTCGCTGACAGCTACCAATGCTCTCGGCCATCAGGTAATAAATGAATATTACGGCGTAAATGGTGTAGCTTTAGACGATGGAGCATATCGCGGCCTTTGGGGGCAGCTTAAATCCACAACTGATCCGAATAACCATGCAGGATTTACTATATATGATACTTTTGGGAGGGTAGAGAAACAGATTTCTCCGGAAGATTCTGTTGAATATCCTACTTCACAGGCAGAATATCATCTTGATTCAGTTCCCATTAAGATAATTTCACATCAAAGAGAAATTTCGGATCAAGAGGGGACCTTGGATTCTGTGTCTTTTTATGACGGCTTAGGAAGATTAGTCCAAACGAAAACCGAATCCGAAGAGCCAAATAAATTCATTGTCTCCGGCCAGACAGAATATGATTCCCGCGGCCTGCCTTACAAAAAATATCTTCCTAAATTCTCTACCAACCCGATAGACTCAATAGACGCAATCGACCCAACAGACCCGCATTCAACAGTTACTTATGATGCAATGGGCAGGGTTATTCAATCTACTAGTCCAGACGGAACATATTCTTCGGTTCAATATGATGATTGGGTAACCACTACCATTGACGAAAACGGACATAAGCAAAAATCTTATTTTGATGCTTATGGCAGATTAGTCAGGAAAGAGGAATATACCGGCGCAGATGGCAGGAGCCCGAATTATCCGGCTAGTCCCTATGCGCTATACGCTACCACCCTTTATTCGTATGATACTTTGGGAAATCTCGTTCAGACTAAAGATGCCCATAACAATATCGTCACAATTGACTATGACAGCTTGGGCAGAAAAATCGCAATGGATGACCCTGATATGGGGGTATGGAGTTATCAGTATGACGCAGCAGGAAATCTCATCAGCCAAACTGACGCTAAGGGTAAAGTAACTAATTTTGTCTATGATAATATCAACCGTTTACTGCAGAAATCTTTTTCCGATGGTTCATTGCCGGTAAATTATACTTATGATGATGTCGCAGTCCCTAATTCCAAAGGCCGTCTTACCAAGGCGAATTATCAGCTTAATGCGAATACCAATTTTGAATATGACGATTTAGGAAGAGAAGTTAAATCTACTAAAAAGATAGAAAACGCTAATTACGAAGTCCAGCGCACATATGATGCCGCAGGAAGGCTTTTATCTGTGCAATATCCAGATGGCGATGAAGTCTTTTATTCCTACAATAGAGGTGGGCAGATTGAGAGTGTGTCTGGTTCTCCGATCGCCACGGATTATCAGACAAAACTACTTTTGCATGCCGACGGCAATGATGGATCAACTAGCTTTGTCGATAGCTCCAGCTCAAGCCATATGGTTAGCAGCCTGGGAGCCAGTCAGATTGATACATCTGAGTATAAATTCGGTAATGCTTCTGGTCTATTTTTTATGCTTACCGGAGATGATGATTATACAAAACTTCTTTTGCATATGAACGGTAATGACGGCTCTACTAACTTTATTGACGAAAAAGGAAAGGCAGTAATTGTTCATGGAAATGCTCAATTGGATACTGCCCAAAAGAAATTCGGCGCTTCTTCTGGATTGTTTGATGGAAACGGAGATTATCTTTCGGTTGCAGATAGCGATGATTGGCGTTTTGGCACAGATGATTTCTCAATAGATTTTTGGGTAAAGTTTAACGACATTTCCTCTCAAAAAGGTTTAATAGGCCAGATTACAAGTGGATATGTTTTCTGGAATCTAACATGGACTCCAGGAGTCGGGTTAACCTTATATGCCAATAGCGGCGGTAATAACTGGGTAGATTATAGATGCGCCTTTTCGCCTTCAATTGATGCATGGTATCATATTGCAGTCGTAAGAGATGCCGAAGTCGGCAGTGAAAATTATCATTTCTTCATAAATGGAGTTGAGCAGACATTGAGCCATCAGGGAAGAGGCATAGATGCCGGAAATCCTTTTAGTTTCCCAGATTGCAGCGGACCGTTAACCATCGGTTTTGAGGATGATAATGACTTTATTCATAACGGTTGGATGGATGAGATAAGAATTTCAAAAGGCATCGCCAGATGGACATCCAACTTTACTCCGCCTGAAATAGAATATGGCAATAGCAATTCATATTTGACAATTCCGGATTCTCCTGACTGGAATTTCGGCAGTAGTGATTTTACCATAGATTTATGGATAAAGATGATAAGCACGCCTCCGCAGGGTCCTGGTTATTGCTACGCTTTGGTAAATACATTTGAGGGCGGTTGGGATTATAGAACTTTTGGTATTGACTACAATGAAATAACAGGAAAATATAAAATGTATTTTAACATTTATGTCAATCAAGTTCCAACCCATATTGAATCTGATATAGAAACAGCCATTGATATTAATACATGGCATCATTTGGCAGTAGTGCGTAATGGAAATTACTGGAAATTTTTTGTAAACGGAACTCAAATAGGAAGCACCATCGAAAATGATATAAATATTCCTGATGTTAATGGAGCATTAGTCATAGGAAAAAGAGGAGATAATAACTTTTTCTTTAATGGCTGGATGGATGAGATTAGAATCTCCAAAGGCATTGCACGGTGGACTTCCAATTTTACTGTGCCTAGCGCGCCTTATGCGATTGAATCCGGGGGTGAAGGAAATTATTATGTTGAAAATGTCGATTATAATGCCTCAGGCCAAATCACAAGAATTGAATATGGCAATGGCAATGTAACAGAATATACCTATAATCCTTTAAATTTAAGGTTGACGCATTTAGTTACTAACAGCCCGACCGCAGGAACTATCCAGGATTTAAGTTATCAATATGATTCAGTAGGAAATATCCTTAGGATTATCGATAACGTTAACACTGGCTCGCAGACTTTCCAATACGATGAGCTTAGCCGTTTGGTGGTTGCCTCCGGCGGCTATGGCACCAAATATTTTGATTACGATGAAATCGGAAATATGACGCTAAAAGACGGCGTGATCTATTCTTATGGCGCAGGCAGCGCCGGGCCGCACGCGCTCACATCCGGTTCTGATGGTTCGGTGTTTACTTACGATGCAAATGGCAATATGGCTTCAATGACGGATAGCCAGTTAAAAACTACAAATTACATCTATGACGCAGAGAATCGATTAAAAAGCGTTAAGATTAACAATCAGACCAAAGCTTCATTTGTTTATGACGGAGACGGCGGAAGGACCAAAAAGACTCTCTACAAATATTCTGGAGGAGGTGGATGTTTTTTGGCAGGCACGCCGATTTTAATGTCTGATGGTTCGACTAAGCCTATAGAAAAAGTCAAAGTCGGAGATGAGGTTTTGAGTTTTGATGAGGAGAAAAATCTGCTTGTCGCAGATACTGTAAAGCAGGCTTTTATCCATAAAACAAGTGAATATTTTATCTTAAATGGTACACTTCGGGTTACAGGAGAACACCCATTCTATTCGGCAGGCGAGTGGATTAAGGTAAAGGATTTGAAGGTCGGAGACAGCCTTCGGGGCAGCCAGGGAAGCCCTATTGAGATTACTTCAATTGAGAAAGTTAGTTTGAACGCAGATAGTCGCGGATTATTAGCACATCCGGATATCGGGGTATCAGGGACTAGGGTATCCGGAAATCAGGATATCAGGGATAATGTTCCAGATCTCCAGATTACCAAATCCCCTAGTTCCGGATCGCTGGATGACCAGATACCCTCTCACAATGTTCTTGTCTATAACCTAGAAGTAAACCCCTATCATACATATTTTGCCGGAGGATTTTTAGTCCACAATAAAAGACAGCCTGTTATGCCGGTTGAGCAGAATCCGGGAGGCGGGGATTATAGCCTGTTAAAAGATAAAAATACAGAGAAGTTGCGCTATGTTTTTGAATTCTTAAGCTCGCTTCTTGATCCGCCGGTGGCAGAGGCAGCCACGGTCACTGAAATTCCTACAATTTTTGTGGGCTCGCTATATGAAAAAACCTCTGGCTCGCCCACAAAGCATATCTTCCTAGGCTCGCAGAGGATTGCCTCGATTACAAATAGCCAGATAAATTATTATCACACCGACCACTTGGGCTCAACAAATGTGATTACCAATGAAGCCGGCAGCCAAATCGCGCTGTATGAGTATAAACCCTATGGCGAGTTTTCAAGAAAAGAGGAGGCAAGTGCTGATCCCACCGAATATTTCTTCACCGGCAAGAAGCTTGATGACGAAACAGGACTTTACTTTTACGGAGCGAGGTATTATAATCCCACAATCGGACGCTTCATATCTCCCGATACGATTGTCCAATCACCAGGGAATCCTCAGACACTGAATCGTTACTCTTACGCAGGAAACAACCCTATAAATAATGTAGACCCTTCAGGACATTCGTGGAAGAGTTTCTGGAAAAGCCTAGTTGGAGGGATTATCGGAGCGGTTGTAGGAGTTTTAAGTGGTCAACCGTGGTTAGGATTTTCGGCTTATAATGCCTTTATGGCTGCAATGAATGGCGGTAACATAGGTGCGGCATTAGCTGGAGCTGTTGTTGGGTATTTTGGAGGAGGCATTATAGGCAATGCCTTTGGCAACTTTTGGGGTACAATTGGAGCTGGTGTTTTGGGAGGCGCCAGTGGCGCTGCCATAGGGGGTGGCGATATTGGTTTGGCTGCCTTATCTGGCTTTGCTGGCGGTATAACTGGTTATGGTGTGGGCGCATTGACAAAATTTGCTGGTTTGGGTACAATAATTGGTGGAGGAGTTGCTTCAGAAGTTGCGGGAGGAGATTTTGCAGAAGGCGCTTTAGGGGGTTTAGCGTATAATATTGGTTTTACCATTGGAAGCACATTTGCTCCTATGTCAAGCGTAGCAACAGATTCGGGTAGTGTTGGAGAAGGTGATCCCGTTTTTTATTCCGGAGAGAAAATTGGTGGCAGATTCTCGCTTTTTAGTATCGGAATGGCTGTGCTAGACCCAGGACCCTTCAATCATACTGATATTGGATTAGGTGGCGGTAAAGTAGCTGGGTCACATCCTGGAATGGGCGTTTCAAATGATGGTCCTGATATTAGAGACATGAAATCTTTTCCGGCATACAGCAAAGAAAAATTTGTTAGCATACGAGGTAATCAGGCTATTGCAAAAGCTGCTAATAGCTTGGTGACAGATATGAAAACTAAGGGAGTAACATTCAGGTATTTAGAAAAAAGCCCGGCTATTTTTTCTAATTCAGGTAATACAGTTTATTGTTCTCAATTTACTAGTCAAGTTTATAGGAATTCGGGCAATACTGGTGTATATGGTGCAGGCCCTAATTCGCAATATTGGTATCTAAAAAAATAGCCGATTTTTAAGAGAGGTAAATTAATATGTGGAAAATATTTATTTTTATTATAATATTACTAACAGGCTGTGCATCTTTAAGGGGAGAACAAATAGTGCAGCATGAACAAAAGGAAAAGATAATGAACATTATGACTAAAGAAGAGGCTATTAAAATTGCAAAAGATTACATTGTTAAAGAGGTCTTGGATAAAGATTACTACGTCTCAAAAATTATTCGGATTGAAGAACGAGATTGGGGCGAAGAAAAAGATTTATGGGTTATCTATTTTAGGGCACGCCATACGATAAATGGTAACAGAATTATTACAGTGAATAAGTTGACAGGCGAGGCGAAGGATAGGGGAAGAACTAAATGGTAATGGCATAATTCATAAAGACCTCTCACCTACAGTAGATAGGGACGTTCCCCAATCCATGCACAAGGGTGTCCCCTTTAATATAGATTGGCTGACATAAGGTAGGTTAATTTCCATGTCTCGCAGCGCTAGATTAGTCCTCGACAACGTTTGTTATCACGTCATCACCAGAGGCAACCAAAGACAGCAGGTTTTCTTTAAAGAAGAGGATTTCGAGAAGTATCTCGGGATTCTAACCAAATACAAGAAAAAATATCATTTTGCTGTTTATGGTTATTGCCTTATGCCAAATCATGCGCATCTTTTGATAGGCCTGGATGATAAGGCTGATCTTGCTAAGGTTATGCAAGGAATAAACCAGTCCTACACAAGATACTTCAACTTCCGATACAAGAAATCAGGCCATCTTTGGCAGGGCAGGTTTAAGAGTATGGTTATTTATAAAGACGAATACCTTCTTAATTGCGTCAAATATATTGAACTTAATCCTATCCGCGCTAAAATAATAGATAATCCGTTAGATTATCAATGGAGTAGTTATAAAACCAGGACAATTGGAACACAGAGTGCTCTTTTAGATACACCAAAACTTTAAGGGGACACCCTTACGAACAAATCGGGGAACGTCCCTAATATATCTGCCGCTGTGATGGAGGAAGATTTAGGCAGAGCTGCTTTAGGAGGATTTATTGATGCATCCGTTGCCACTACTGTGGGTCTTATGTTACCAGAACCTACAATTGGAGAACAAGGCACGCCAGAAGGAGGAGATTTAATATTTAACAAGGGCGGTGGCTTAACCGATCCTGTAGGGTTGTTTTTGTCTTATCTGCAAGGGGCGCCAATTTCGCATAATGCGATTGCAATTAGCTCTACACAACAGGCAGATTCGCATGTAAAGGGAAATGGGACAAGAATTCGTAACATAGATTTTAATCGTCAAGGCCGTCTTGTTAAATGGTCCGGTTCGGGAAATCAAAAATTTGTTGCGCTTGCTGTCCAGTATGGTAAAGACAATGCTTTTAAATACTGGTTAGGACCTAAGAGAGAAATATGTTCAACCTTTATAGGACGCGTAGCAAGTGAAACGGGCCTATCCACTCCTGGATTTAGTCCGGCCTCACAATATTACAATATTCAAGGAATTCAATTTTACAATACATATGGAGTTAGAGAACGATGAAAAATTACATCTTTTATTTAGTAATTTTATTATTTATCATGCAAGGCTGCGCTACGCCATCGTATATGACTTCGAGAGAAGGCACTATTAAAGTTGGCATGACAAAAGCAGAAGTGCTTGCGATTTGGGGAGAACCGGAACTAAAAGATATTTTAGGGGAGGCCTACGTTCAAGGAATACAATTAGGAACTTACGACCGTTGGGAAATATGGCGATATCCTCGCAAGACCTGGTGGGCAGCATGGGGAGTAGATTTAGCTTTTAGTAAAGATGGTATTCTTACGTCTATCGAACCTCTTGTAAAATAAATATCTCCACTACAGCGAATAAGTCGATGAATCGTGTCGTTTTTCTTAATATGCAATAGGAAAAAAGGGTTGACAACTAGATAGCTAGATAGGGACGTTCCCCCCTAAGATATTTAGAAGCGGGCACGGGTTTTGAGAAGGTTTAAATATGAAGATAATAAACTCGAAAATTGATGGTTTAATAGTTCGTCCAAGCGGCCCATGGATTAAGCAGAAGTATTTCTATTTTAAAAGATATTTAGATATTCTTACAAAAGGAATGAAGAATAAATGGGCAGGAAACTTAACTTTTGTCGATTTATTTGCAGGTCCGGGGCGTTGCCTTATAGAAAAGACTAACGAGGACATTGAAGGTTCATCATTAATATCGTTGCAATATGGATTTAGGCAGTATATTTTTATTGAAGAGCAAAAAGAGCTAATAAAAGTCTTGGAAGAAAGGTGCAGAAAGTCACCCGAATTTAGTAAAATTGTATTTTTACAAGGAGACTGTAACGGTATAGTTGAAGAAACTATAAGAAAAATTGATTCGTCAAGCTTGAGTTTAATTTTTGCTGATCCAACAGGGTTAGATTTGCATTTTAGTACCATTGAACAAATCACTCTTCAAAGAAAAGTTGATTTATTATTGAATATTCAATTTGGGACCGATATTAAGAGGAATTTTAAGTTATACAAAAAACAGGGTGATAGTTCCAAGCTTGGATTGTTTTTGGGCGGTGAAGTTAATTGGAGTAAGGTAAATCTACCAATTGATGCTATTAAGTTATATAAAGAAGTTATAGGAAGGCTTGGTTTTAAGACCGTAGAATTTAAAGATATAACTATTAAAAATACCATGAATACGCCAATGTATTTTCTGCTGTTTGCATCCAAAAATCCAAGAGGATTAGATTTTTGGAAAAAGACTACCGTTAAAGACCTTTCCGGGCAACCCGAGTTGTTTTGACAAAAATAAGAGTTGTAATAGATTTTAAATACATTAAAATGATGATATAGCCATGAAAAATATTGTACGCAAAACACTATTGTATAAAAGCGAAGTAGAATACGCCGATTTTTGTCTAAATCATGTAGAAGGATGTTCGCATGGTTGCAAGTATCCTTGCTATGCATATATGATGAAAAAAAGATGCGGCATTGTCAAAACATATGAAGAGTGGTGTAAACCAAAAATTGTTTCTAATGCGTTGGAACTTTTAGATAAGGAAATCTCGCGATATAAGGATAAGATAAAATATGTTCATCTTTGTTTTTCTACAGATCCATTTATGTACAGACAGAATGAAGTGTGCGATTTGAGTCTAAGGATCATTGATAAGCTTAACGCCAATGGTATCCGCTGCACTGTTTTAACGAAAGGATTATTTCCGAGAGAGCTTGCCAGTAGGAATGGCGCTAGTCTTAACAATGAATACGGTATTACCTTAGTGTCTCTGGATGAGAAATTTAAGCAACAATTTGAGCCAAATTCTGCCGGCTTCCAAGATAGAATAAAATCACTAAGATATTTACACGATAAAGGATTTAAAACCTGGGTCAGTATGGAGCCGTATCCTACGCCTAATTTGATTCAGCAGGATTTGATAAAAATACTGGAAGCCGTGTCCTTTGTCGATAAGATTATTTTTGGAAGATTAAACTATAGTGTTAAATCCTCCGAGTTTAAATACACTAAAGAATTCTATAATAGCCTTGCAGTTTCGGTTATTAAATTTTGTAAGAAAAATAAAATTAGTTATCATATCAAGCAAGGCACGCAAAGTATAAATACCAAGATTCCTTCAGAATAGTCTACATAGAAACGCGGCAGCAAGATTTTTCTTGCCAAGAGCTATATCGCGAGACTATAATATATTCACTTCCTATTGTGTAACTTAGATACATACCATAAAGTTTATCCTAAGAGAAATCGAGGGAAATAGTGGAAAAGAAATTTAACAGGAGGGAAAAATTGAAAAAAGTATATGTTTTATTATTAGGTGTTTTATTTCTGTTTGGTTGTGCTTCGGCGAGTTATCAAAGGCAACAGGTAAGGGACGATACTGGCGATAGATTGACTGTGGGCAAAGTTCAAAAAGAAATACGCGTTGGAATGTCGTCGGCTGACGTTGTTCAAATTTTGGGTTCTCCTAATGTTGTGACGACAGATGAAGAACGGCGCGAAGTATGGGTATATGATAAAGTAGCCTCGGAGATTGTGTATTCTGCCAGTGGGGCTGGTCTAAAATTCCTGACTTCTGGTGCTTCAGGCGCGGCTTCAACTTCCCAGAGAACGCTAACAGTTGTTATTAAATTTGATAAAGACGGTAAAGTGCGCGACTTTGGATATCACGCCTCTAGTTTTTAATAAGAAATAGCATGACAATATATAATCGTTTTCTAAAATTATTTTTTGCCATATTTCTTTGCTTAGGTATATCTAGTTGTGCCTCTGTTCCTAAAGGATTCTTGGTTCCAAGCAAGGATTATTTAGAAAAAAGACAGTTGCAGATGAGGCAATATGATACAACTGATCAGGAAAAAATTATAACTTCCGTTGCCGGGGTTTTGCAAGACTTGGGCTTTACTTTGGATGCAAGCGAAACACAAGTAGGTTTTGTGGCAGCTTCAAAAAAAGCCGATGCAACGAACGTTGGCCAAGTTTTTATTGTAGCTCTTTTAGGAGGGGCTAATGCTGTTGGAAATTGCGATTCGTCCCAAGTTATTAAGGCCTCAGTGATAATTAAGCCAAGTCTTGATAGCAAGAAGACAGTTGTGCGCGTTACATTTCAACGGGTTGTTTGGAACATGAGAGGTCAAATCAATAGATTAGAAACTCTTAAAGACCCGGCATTGTATCAGAAGTTTTATGACAGTCTATCTAAAGCTATATTTTTGGAGGCGCAGGAAATATGAGAAAGTTAAAGAATTATTGCGGCATTATCTTGCTTTTATTTTCAGTAATGGCATTATGTGGATGCGCAACTTCTGCTGTAAGTGCTCTTGGGAGTAACGAAAGCCAGGTTAAATTAAGAAGTATTCAGACAAGGGCCTTTGACACAACCGACAAAAAGAAAATGATGCAGACGGTGATAAGCACGATGCAAGACTTAGACTTTGTTATTGATAAAGCTGATTTAATGCTTGGTTCCGTCACTGGCACCAAGTTTCTAGGATATGCGGTAGTTACAATGACAGTGATCGTTAGGCCTAGAGGAGAGAATCAATTATTAGTAAGAGCGAACGCTCAATACGGAGTTAACTCCGTAGAAGATCCCGCCACTTATCAAGATTTTTTTACTGCATTAGAAAAAGCCATATTCTTAACAGCGCAACAGGTAGATTAGTAGACATCAAGACCGTTTCTGGATAAGGGATTAGAGGATTGGGAAAGAGAGGGGCTCCGACGTTTCAGTCGGAGCCCCTTTGTTTATTATCTTTTCTTCTGGGCCATGCGGTATTCTATGATTTTCCTGGCCTCATAGTAGAGATCTGACATCATTGCGTAGAATTTTTCTTCGCAAATATCTCCGTTTTGCAGCCTTTTGAATGCATTAGCTATGTCTTTAAGAGAGATCTTGGTTTTGTGTTTTGGGAAAAACTCTTTGAGCAAGACAACAGCCGTGATGTTAATTATCGTCCTAACCGCTTCTGAGATACTTACATCGTAAGTCTTACTGACAAATTTAATGTATTCTTCCTGCCAATCCTGCAATAATATCTGGTTTCTTTTAAGCATATTCCCTCGTTTTTTTTCTTTTTTTTAATCCTTTTTTGTTCTCAAAGCGGAACTCTACTGCTTTTCTAGCCTCAAAATAGAGATCAGAGGTCATCTTGTGAAAATCTTCCAGGCGCATCTTGCCTTGCTGCATTGCGGATATGTGGTTTATGATCTTCTTCAATGTTATTGTCGGCTTATACTGATTCGGATACAAGCCATTGATGATTACTATTATTGCTATACTGTTTAGGATTCTTACAGCCTCTGAAAAACTGACATCATAACTATCAGATAAGAATCTAGCGTAATCCACCTGCCAGTTCAATAGAAGAATCTGTTGCCTGGAAAGCATGTTTCCTCCTTTTTTGTAATAATACCACAATCCCACAGCCCCGTAAAATTAAACTTGACATAAATTCGCGCGGATTTATTATATATTTAGGGTACACAACTGAGTTACACAATAGACTAAGGGAGGAGTAGAATATGAAATGGATGGAATCCGGGCTATTTGTTTTTGGGGGCCTGCTTGTTTTTTACGCCTTCTTTTCGCGCTTCTACGGAGAGCCTTCAGTAGCAATGCATCAGTTTAAGTCAAGCAGTATCTTGGTCTTGGCCAATACAGTTTTGATCGGCGGGGTAATCGCGGCGATACGCAGTAAATAAAAAAACAAAGCATGCCAAACAATAAAGAGGCCCGTAATTGTTGGGATTATTGGCAATGCCCGAAGCATAAAAAAGAATCTTGCACGGTTTATGGTTTGGATATGGGTAGCCAGTGCTTCAACGTCTTTGACGATTATCGGCCGCAGGCGCAGAGGGGTTTTGAGTATTGTTTTGACTGTCCTTGGTTCAAGATGAGGCAGGCAAGCGCTTAAGTTTTTAGGATAAAATATCAGCTTGCGGCAAAGGGCGGTCCGACGTTACGTCGGACCGCCCTTTTATATTTATTTTTTACCTTTACAATCCTCGCCAAAACAATATAATATATCTAAATAATTGAATAGAATAAAGGATAAAAACGAGGGCAAATATGTTAGAAGAAAGAATTTTAGAGGACTACAAAGCCGCGATGCTGGCAAAAGATAAGATTAAGGCTTCAACTTTGAGTTTCTTAAGGGCCGATTTTAATAATTACGCTATCGACAAAAGAAAAAAGCAGTTGGAAGATGCCGATGTCGTTGCCGTAATAAAGAGCCAAATCAAGAAACATCAGGATTCCATCGAGCAGTTCAAAAAAGGCAGCAGGCTTGAGCTCGCCGAAAAAGAAGAGAAGGAATTGGCTATCTTAAAATCCTATCTTCCTGCCCAGCTTTCCGAAGATGAGATAAAAAAAGTAATCGCTGAAGTTGTCGTATCGGTCGGTGCAGCCGGCATTAAGGATATGGGTAAGGTCATGAAGGAAGTCTTAGCCAAAGTCGGCGATAAGGCCGACAATAAGACTGTCAGCGAATTAGTCAAACAAAAACTTATCCCGCCAGCTACTCCAGCCTGAAAATGAAAAAACCTCTTGTTATATTAAGTTTAGTTGTTGTTTTAACCTGGGGTGCTTGGTTTGTTTTCACCGAGCATCTTTATGTCGTGCCTATTCTTGCCTATCACCATGTCGATGAGGTTATCCATAGCGACTCGCCCACGGTCTTAACGGATAATTTTGCTAGACAGATGGAGTTTATCTCTAGCCGGGGATATAAGGTTTTAACTTTAGACGAAGTTATTGAGGCGATAAGAGCAGGCAAAAGACTTCCCAGAAACAGCCTCGCCATAACCTTTGATGACGGGTACGCCAATAATTACATCTACGCCTACCCGGTTTTAAAGAAATATAATTTCCCCGCTACAATCTTTATTATAACTGGCAAAGACGCTTCTGACGGGTTTATTTCCCGCGAACAGATGCTCCAAATGCAAGAGAATAATATCTTTTTCGGCTCTCACAGTAAAAGCCATCAGTATTTACCCGAATTAAAAGACGAACAATTAAGGGATGAGATTTTCAACAGCAAAAAAGAGCTTGAGGAGAAAATAAATTCCGAAGTGAAATATTTTTGTTATTGCTTTGGAGGATTCAGCGATAAGATAATAGATATGGTAAAGGAGGCAGGCTATCAAGCAGCCTTTACCACCAACAGAGGCAAAGGCCGATTTAATAAGAATATTTACGCTTTAAAGAGGGTCAAGGTGGGAAACGCCGATACCAATCCTTTAAGGATGTGGGGCAAGCTTTCGGGGTTTTTTAATTTTTTCAGGAGTGAAAAAGAGCCTTATTAGGATTTAAGTTCTGATTGTTTCCAAGACTATCTTTGCCGCACGCCGGCTGGCGCCTACCGAACCAAGCAGTTCCCGCAATTCCAGCAAATCCTTATTCATTTTCGCAATACGTTCCCTGTTGGTCAGCATATCAATTGCTTGACGAGCAATTCTGGAAGGAATGGCTTTAAACTGGATGAATTCCGGCATAATCAGTTTCCTGGCAACAATGTTTACTAGCCCCACATTGCGGATTCTTAAGAGGCATCTGATAATAAGCCAGGTGGGGAAGGATAGCTTGTATAGTATTATCAAGGGACGATTTAAAATGGCGGTTTCTAATGTGGCAGTTCCCGATGCGGCGATAACCAGGTCGGAGGCATTGATTCCGTCGTAGGTCTTGTCTTTGATGATTTTTATATGAAGGCTTGTCTCTTTCAGGCACTCATCAAAAATCTTCTGTTTTACAGTCGGCGCCCTTAAGATTATAAACTGCACGTCTTTTAGTTTTTGGTTTATTACCTCAGCAGTTTTTATAGAAACGGGTAAAATTCTTTCTACCTCTTTTTCCCGGCTTCCGGGAAGAAGGGCAACGGTTTTTAAATTCTCGGAGAGATTGCAGGTTTTCATGAAATCTCTCTTGGACATTCCGGGCTTGACTACATCTAAGAGAGGATGGCCGATAAAAGTAGCATCAACTCCGTATCTTTTATAAAATTCCTCTTCAAATTTTAAGATAACAATCATTTTAGTGACGCATCGCTTGATAAGCTTGATTCTTCCTTTTCCCCACGCCCAGACCTGGGGGCTGATATAATAAATGACTTTGATATTTCTTTCTTTTAGTTTTTTGGCCAGCCTTAAGTTAAATCCTGGATAATCTATCAGTACTACAGCCTCGGGGCGTTCTTTTTCAATCCTATCCAAAAGATTATAAAATATTTTCTTGAATTCACCGTAGTGCTTCAAGACTTCGATAAATCCCACGACGGCAAAATCCACAAGATTATAGAGGATTTCAACTCCGGCCTTTTGCATTTCTTCGCCGCCAAGGCCGTACATCTTGATGCTGCCGTCCATGGATTTGATTTCTTTCGCAAGGTGCGCCCCGTGCATATCTCCCGAAGCTTCGCCCGCAATAATGAATATCTTTTTATGGTTCATCTTCGCCAAATCTTATTTTTTATTTTGAGTGCCAGATCAAGCGCGTCCCGGCCTTCAAGGCCTGAGACAATAGGTTTTTGGTTGGTGATGACGCAGTTTACAAAATCCCCCAGTTCTTTTTGCAGAGGCTGTTCTTTTTCTATCTGCATTGGCTGGCAGCTGATTTTATCAGCTTCCTTGCGGTAGATGAATGCCTCCTGGTTGACATAGTCAAGTGAAATATAGGTATCTTTTACAAAGATCCTGATTTTACGCATAGTTTCATCCGAGATCCTGCTGGCAGTCAGATTACATACGCAGCCGTTTTGGAAATTTATCCTGACATTAGCGATGTCTTCGTATTGGGTTAAGACATTAACGCCTACAGCGTCAATATGCTTGGGTTTTGAGCGGACTAGGCCTAAGATGATATCAATATCGTGGATCATTAGGTCTAAGACTACCCCGATATCCAGCGATCTGCCGGGGAAAGGGCTTAGGCGGTGGCATTCAATAAACAAGGGTTTTTTCACCAATTCCTGGACTGCCTGGAATGCGGAGTTGAATCTCTCCACATGGCCGACCTGAAAGATTAGTTTTCGCCTTTTTGCCAGATTAAGGAGCTCATCCGCCTGTTTTACCGTATTGGTAACGGGTTTCTCGACCAAAACATGGATGTTCTTTTGGAGGCAATCCTTGGCAATCCGATGATGTAATTCAGTGGGGACGCAGATACTTACCGCATTTATGTTTTCTTCGGATATCAGTTTTTTATAGTCTAGGCAGGCCTTGGTGTTTAGCTCGGAAGCTATTTTCTGAAGCCTGTTTTCGTCGGTGTCACATACTGCCTTTAAATTGACGTTTTCAATAGAGGCATAAATTTTGGCGTGTTTTGAGCCTAAATGGCCAACTCCGATTACCGCTACATTAATCTTATTCATAGTAAGTGAGGACATAACTTATGCCTGCCTGACGTCAGGCAGGGAGTTCAGACGAACATAAGTTATTCGTCCGAACTTATCCCGCCCTTTTGGCGAAGTTTATTTCTTTTTACTCCCCGCCAAAAGGGCGGGGTTAAATGAGCGCTTATCATTTACGTCGCATTTTATGCTCCGTAAATGATGCGCTCATTTTAACAAATACCTCGACAAATGTCAACATATATGCTATTATACACTCCCAAATGAAAGACTACCTTAGACTTATAAAATATTTAAAACCGCACAAAACTGTATTGGTTTGGGCGGGAATTTGCATGTTTTTCTCTGCTATTTTTGATGGGGTATCCTTGTCTATGATTGTGCCTTTGGCAGACAAGGTATTGACCGATAAACAGATAGTGGTTGCCACGAAACTCCCCGGTTTTGTCATGGATTTCATCAACAAAATAAATAGTATGCCGTCGCTTGCGCTTTTGACCATAATGGTTTGGGTGGTTTTGGCCTTATTTGTGTTAAAGGGCATTTTTGCTTTCTTCCAGGGTTATCTTATGTCAGACATAGGCCAAAGAGTCATAAGAGATGCGCGCCTGCTTCTATATAAGAAAATGCAGGAATTATCTTTAGATTTCTACAGCCAGAAACGCGTAGGAGAATTAATCTCCCGCATAACCAACGACGTAAAAACGCTTGAGAACGCAGTTTCCTACGGGTTCACTGATCTTATCTACCAGACTTTTCAGTTGATACTTTTTACTTCCCTTATTTTTATTATTCATTGGAAGATGGCTTTGTTTGCGCTGATATTGTTTCCTTTGGTCGTCGGTCCGACGGTGAATATCGGCAGAAAACTGCGCAAGCTTACCAAGAGACAACAGGAGCGCATGGCAGATATCAATTCTTTGCTTTCCGAAACTATATCGGGCGTGAGAATCGTCAAGGCTTTCAACATGGAAAATTATGAAATTAATAAATTTTCCAATCAAAACCAAGATAACTACAAGCTTGAGATGAAAGCTATAAAGCGTAATCTGCTGCTTAATCCTATCACGGAGTTTGTGGGGGCCTTTTGCGGAATCTTTGTTTTCTTTCTCGGCGGCAAGGATGTTATTGCCGGCAAGCTTTCCTTTGGCGTCTTTGGTTTGTTCCTCGGTTCATTGTTATCTTTAATCAGGCCTTTTAAAAAATTGAGCCAGGTCCATGCATTAAACCAGCGGGCATTGGCTGCCAATGCGAGAATAGAAGAAATCCTGGATTTGAAGCCTGCCTTGGAAGATAAAGAAGGAGCTATAACGCTGCCAAATTTAAAATCCAGTATTCGTTTTGAAAACGTTTGGTTCAGATATGAATCGGATACTCAAGATGTCCTAAAGGATATCAATCTTGAGGTAAAATACGGCGAGATGATTGCTATCGTTGGTCCGACGGGCGCAGGGAAAACATCCATAATAAATATGATACCCCGGTTTTACGATCCTCAAAAAGGTAAAGTCTCTATAGATGGTATTGATATAAGAGACGCAACGATTAAATCTTTACGGGAGCAGGTTGGATTGGTAACGCAAGAGACGATATTATTTAACGATACCGTTTCCGCTAACATCGCTTATGGAAAACCGGGAGCTCCTCAGTCTCAGATTGAAAATGCCGCCAGGCAGGCTTTTGCGCATGATTTTGTAATGAAAATGCCCGAGGGTTATAACACTATAGTCGGAGATAGGGGTTTTAAGTTATCGGGCGGCGAGAAGCAGAGGCTTTCCATCGCCCGGGCAATCTTGAAGAACCCGCCGATCCTTATCTTGGATGAGGCGACTTCGCAGCTTGATTCCGAGTCTGAACGCCTGGTCCAGGAGGCGATTAATAAGTTAATCACCAACCGTACGGTTTTCTGTATTGCACACAGGTTATCAACGGTAAGAAAAGCCAATAGAATCGTGGTGGTAGAGCAGGGCAGGATTGTTGAAGTCGGCACGCATGAAGAATTGCTTTCCAAGGGCGGTTTATACAAGCGGCTTTACGATACCCAATTCCATATGTGAAATGACCCCCGCTGCTTTCTTGCGAAAGCAAGAAGCGGGGGGAATTTTATCCAGCCCTTTCTTTGGAGGATATAGTAACTATAAAGAAAGAGCTGGGTTAATTCGCGCAAAAAACAACTTATGTCGCACTTTGTGCTCCATAAGTTGTGCGCTCATTAAATTAATAAAAATTGTTGAAATATATATATTTTTGGCTATAATAAGCTTCAAATCTCTAACCCTTCAGAAGTTTCATTTCTGAGTAAAACAGGTTCATAAAATGTATTTTATCGTATCGGAATTTAAGAAGTCTTATAATAATGTAATTCGCTTTCGGCGAAAAATTCCGACCGCCCTTTAACCTTCGGTCTAAAGGGCGGGATCAGATAGGTAGATTCCGATACGACCCAGCCCTTTTGATAACAAGGGCTGTCCGAAGGAAGATAGCGCACGAACGAAGTGAGTGCCTATCTGGTTTAAGGAGGAGTGAACATAACACTATGGTAGATGATTTAGTTAGGCAACTTTTAGAGGCAGGGGTGCATTTTGGGCATCAGGCTAAGCGCTGGAACCCCAAAATGGCCAAGTTTATTTTCGGGGAAAGAAGCGGTATCTATATTATTGATTTGGAAAAGACCGCTAAGGCATTGAAAGAAGCGCGGGATTTTATTGTCAATATCGCTTCCAAGGGCGGGACCTTTCTTTTTGTTGGGACAAAGAAGCAGGCCCAGGCAGCAATAAAAGATGAGGCAAAGCGCTGCGGTATGTTTTTCGTCGATAGGCGCTGGCTAGGCGGGCTTCTTACCAATTTCCAGACAGTGAGGAAATCCGTGGCCCATCTTAAGAAGCTTGAGAAGATGAGAGACGACGGAACATTCCACAAATTATCCAAGAAAGAAGTCTCTAAGCTTACTAAAGAGATGGAGAAGCTGGAAAAGAATCTTTCTGGCGTTAAGGAGATGGAGAATTTGCCGAGTGTAATGTTTTTGATTGATTCTCACAAAGAAGAAACTGCAGTTAACGAAGCTAGGATACTCCAGATACCTATAGTGGGTTTTATAGACACTAACTGCGACCCGGATTTAATCGATTTTTCTATACCAGGCAATGATGACGCTATGCGCTCAATAAGTTTTATTGCTGGCTATGTGGCAGATAGCATTATCGAAGGAAGAAAAAGATTCTTGGAAATAATCAAGAAACCCATTGAGGTTCCTAAAGAACAGGTAGAAGAAAAAACAGATGAGCAAACGGGCGAAAAAATAAAGGTCGAAGACCTAGAGGTCTTGGAGGAAGTTATAGAGCAAGAAGGTGAAGACAAAAAACCCGTTAAGCCAAAGGCAGATATCGGTGACAAATCTAAGAAGCCGCGCACAACAAGGAAAGGTAAATAAATCATGGAAATACCCAAAGAACTAATACAGCAGTTGAGGCAGGAGACTTCCTGCGGAGTAATGGATTGCCGAAAGGCGCTTATAGAATCTAAGGGCGACTTTAAGAAGGCTAAAGAAGTACTGATTAAAAGAGGCTTGGAGATAGCCGCCAAGAAAGCCGACCGAGTAGCCAACCAGGGGAGAATTGAATCTTACGTTCATTTAGGCAATAAGATCGGAGTTTTGCTGGAAGTCAATTGCGAAACCGATTTCGTCGCAAGAAACGAAGATTTCTGCCGTTTCGCAAAAGATGTGGCCATGCAGATAGCCGCAGCCGAGCCAAAATACCTAAAAAAAGAAGATGTCTCCAAAGATGATTTAAAGGAAGTTAAAGATAAAGAAGGTTTTTATAAGCAAAATTGTCTTCTGGATCAAGTTTTTATCAAGGATTCTAATTTAACCATAAAAGATTATCTCGCATCTTTAGTGGCAAAAATCGGAGAAAATATAGTTATCCGTAGATTCGCAAGGTATAAATTAGGAGAATAGTGAGCCGACCGGTATATAAAAGAGTCGTCTTGAAATTAAGCGGTGAGGCCCTCCAGGGCGCTCAAAAGCACGGGATCGATTTAAAATTCTGCCATTCTCTTGCTAAAGAAATTAAAGAAGTAAGATCCCTGAATGTCCAGGTTGTCTTGGTTGTCGGCGGAGGAAATATATTTCGCGGCGAATCCAAATCCACAGCTTTTGGTATTGACCGTTCCGTAGCGGATTATATGGGCATGTTGGCTACAGTCATAAATGGTTTAGCGCTTCAGGATGCGCTGGAAAAGATAGGCGTGCCTACGCGAGTCTTGACGGCTATAGAGATGCATGCGATCGCCGAACCATATATCCGTCGCAGGGCCATACGGCACCTGGAAAAGGGAAGAGTGATTATTTTTGTGGCCGGAACGGGTAACCCTTATTTTACTACCGATACCACAGCGGCTTTGCGCGCAAAAGAAATCAACGCCGATATAATTTTAAAAGCTACCAAAGTAGACGGAGTTTATTCCGCCGATCCAGTCAAGGTTAAGAACGCCAAGAGATTTACCAAGCTAGAATATCTGGATGTGCTCCAAAAAAGACTGAAGGTTATGGATGCTACTGCGATCAGCCTTTGCATGGATAATAATTTACCAATCGTAATTTTTAATTTTACCAAACCCGGAAATATAAAAAGGGTTATATTGGGTGAAAAAATAGGGACTGTGGTAAGATAAGTGAGACCGCAACTTATGGAGCCGTAGGCGACATAAGTTGCAAGGTCGAGCTTACCCCCACCGTTTTGTTTCGCTTTTGGTGAAGTAAAGCGAACCAAAACGAAACAGTGGGGGTCAAATTCGCACTTATCCCGACGATACGTCGGGATGTGCTTTTCCCCAATCCGTTTTTGGCGGATTGGCGAGATCTCGTCATTCGCTTAAATCGAATGACGGACATTTGAGGTGGTGGATATGACAGTTAAACAAATAGTGCATGATACAGAAGAGAAGATGAAAAAGACTATTGAGTCTACGAAAAGAGAATTTGCGGAAATCCGCACAGGAAGAGCAAATCCCTCTTTGATTGAAGGCTTAAGAGTCGATTATTATGGGACGCCGACTCTGTTAAAACAAATCGCATCTATTTCTATCCCTGATGCGCGACTAATTGTTATCCAGCCGTGGGACCCAAGTGCCGTAAAAGAAATTGAGAAGACTATCTTAAAATCTAATTTAGGCATTACTCCTATGAACGACGGGAAAGTTATACGTCTTTCAATTCCGCCTTTATCTAAGGAAAGGCGCGATGAGCTCGCCAAACTAGTAAAGACTATGGCAGAGGAAGGCAGGATTTCCCTTAGGACAATCCGCCGCGATGCTAATGAATCAATAAAAAAATTGGAAGATGATAAAGTTATCCCTGAAGATGAGCGTTTTAAGGGCCAAGACGAGATCCAAAAACTTATAGATAAGTACATCCAGAATATCGATCAGATTCTAAAAGACAAAGACAAAGAACTGACAGAATTTTAGCGCGCTAATTTTCATCAAAGCCGCCTTTTATATCAATATAAAAATGTTCTCTTACAATTAGGAGTGAGCCACTAGCTCATCAGGTAGAGCACCGCCCTTTTAAGGCGGTTGTGCCGCGTTCGAGTCGCGGGTGGCTCACCATTAAATTCGCATTCGGGCGGATGGCGGAGTGGCATACGCGTCCCGATAAAATTTTTCCGTGGTGGCCCTCTCTCGTCAAAGCGCTTACGCCTTTGGCTTCAGAGAGACTTGCAAATCTGAGCTTTCGTAGAGTTGGTTTCTACGAAGCTAAAAGCGAAAGCGTTTTAGCGAAGTAGAGCCGTGGTGGCGGAATTGGTATACGCGTTAGGCTTAGGACCTAATGTCTGCAAGGACTTGAGAGTTCGAGTCTCTCCCACGGCATATAAATAAAGGATTTATAAATAACCAAAATTTTATCGGGATGCCGAAAGGCTTGTCCCGCGTATCGTCGGGATTCCGCCCATAAAAAACTCATTTTGGATTTATTCGGATTTTATGCGGGAGTAACTCAGTTGGTAGAGTGCAACGTTGCCAACGTTGATGTCGCGGGTTCGACCCCCGTCTCCCGCTCCATGAAGATTAAAAGATTCTAGGTTAAACATTGCTAAGGAGGAAAGAAGTATGAAGATAATGGATTTTTTATGCAAACAGGCTATCTCAACCGATATCAAGGCTACCGATAAAGAAGGAGTTATAAGAGAGCTCGTAGATCTTCTCGTTTTAGCGGGAGAAATAGACAAGCGGAATAGCAATAGATTGTTTGAGATTCTTATGGCCCGCGAGGCCTTAGGTTCTACTGCTATCGGCCAGGGGGTAGGTATTCCTCATGGCAAGAGCGATTGCGTAGATAAGCTAGTAGCCGCCTTTGGTATTTCTCAGAAAGGCGTTAACTTTGATTCTTTAGACGGAGAATTGGTTTATTTATTTTTTCTTTTAGTCGCGCCGCAGGATTCAGCAGGCCCTCACCTTAAAGCACTGGCAAGAATTTCAAGATTATTAAAGGACAAATATTTTAGGGATAGTTTAAAGCAGTCAAAAGACGATAAAGCAGTCATAAAGATTATTGTTCAAGAGGACGAAAGAAAAATATAAAAAATATGAAACTGAATTTTTTAAAGTGGTTTTATCCGGGCATGGGAATCAAAAGATGGATCGGCCTTGCCATTTTAGGCGTAGTCATGGTCGGCTTTGGTTCTGCCAACCTTCTGGCAGAGGTTTTTGTATTCGGAAAAATAGTTGATGCCGTTACGATTTCCTTAGGTGTCATCCTTATTATTATAAGCATGTATAAAATTTTGATTTCTTTTATAAGCGTATTTCTTCCTAAAGATCGGGGTGACCTAGCGACGATTTTCTTCTCTAAGCGTCAACTCGAACGCGGCCCGAAAATTGTAGCCGTAGGCGGTGGGCATGGTTTGGCGATGCTTTTACATGGCGTGAAAGAGTATACAAATAATATTACTGCCCTTGTTACTGTTGCCGATAGCGGTGGCAGTTCCGGCCGTTTAAGGGAGCAGTTTGATGTTTTGCCTCCCGGCGATATCAGAAACTGTTTGGTAGCCTTGGCTGATTCTGAGCCCTTGATGCAAAATCTTTTTCAATTCAGATTTGAAGATGGCGGAGACCTAAAAGGGCATAATTTCGGCAATCTTTTTATTACGGCGCTTACTAAAGTAACGGGAGATTTCGAGGCAGCAATCAAGGCATCGAGTAAAGTTTTGGCGATACGGGGGGAGGTTATCCCATCAACTCTGCAAAATGTATCGCTAGTGGCAGAGTATGAGGATGGATCTATTATCCAAGGCGAGCATAAAATCCCGGAGAAAAATCTACCTATAAGAAAAGTTTCTTTAGTCCCAGGTAATTCTCCCGCAACAGAAGAGGCGGTAAGGGCGATTAATGAGGCAGAAGTTATTATTTTAGGGCCTGGAAGCTTATATACCAGTGTTATTCCTAATTTGCTTACTAAGGGTATAACCGATGCGATTAGCAATTCAAAGGTTTTAAAAATTTATATATGCAATGTCATGACTCAGCCGGGAGAGACAGACGGATACAAAGCGTCCGATCACGTCGAAGCCCTGATCAGTCATTCCTCAAAAGATATTATGAATCACTGTGTCGTAAATATTAATACAGAGGCGCCGAAAGAATTGCTTGAGAGGTATAAAAAAGAACAGTCTTTCCCTGTTATCGCCGATAGCCACAGGATTAAGCAGATGGGCTATTCAGTCGTGGAGGCGGAATTAATCAGCGCAACCGATTTCCTGAGGCATGACCCTGGAAAACTTTCCAAAGTTATAATTAATCTTATTCTAAGCAAGCGGCATAAAAAACAGTAAATTAACTCTTATGGATATGGTCTCGGAAAAAAAGAATATAACGATAAAGAATAAACAGGGTTTGCATGCTAGGCCAGCGGCCTTATTTGTGCAGATCGCCAGCAAATACGATTCAGAAATTACCGTTAAAAAAGGGAAGGAAACAGTAAACGGCAAATCCATAATGGGTATATTGATGCTTGCAGCAAATAAGGGTAGTAAAATTACTATTGAGGCGACAGGGGTTGACGCCAAAGAGGTTATTTCGGAACTAGAGGCTTTATTATCCAAAGAAGATGAATGAGATAATTTTAAAAGGCATAGGGGCTGCATCTGGTGTTGCTATCGGTCCGGCTTTCTTGTTCGGCAAGGAAGAATTCCGTATTTCTCCGCACAAGATTTCCGAGACGAGTATCGCCTTAGAGATAGCTCGTTTCGAAGATGCGCTAATTAAAACTAGGCACGAAATATTGGAGATTCAGAAGCGTATAGCCGAAGAGATGGGCACGGAGCATGCGGAGATTTTTGATGCCCATCTTCTGGTTTTGGAAGATAGGACCCTTATTGAAGATGTTATTGTCAGGATAAAGAAGGAAAAATTCTGCGTTGAATATATATTCTCGGAAGTGCTGAAGAAATATGTCTCCGTGTTTTCAAGAATAGAAGATGAATATCTGCGCGAGAGGGTTTCTGACATCAATGATGTAGGGAAAAGGATACTCAGGAATTTATTAGGTGAAAAGAAGAATATAGTTGTCGATGTAGACGCTGAGAACTTAATCTTAGTTGCTAATGACCTTGCCCCTTCAGAAACGGCTTCTATGTATAAGAAAAATATTGTCGCATTCGTAACCGATATCGGCTCCCGCACTTCTCATACGGCGATTATGGCTAAATCTCTTGAGATTCCTGCCGTTGTCGGCGTAGAAGTTGCCACCCAGAAGATTATTAACGGTGATATCCTTATTGTAGACGGGAAGACCGGTACGGTAATCATCAATCCGGAGAAAGAAACATTAGATAGATACGAGACGGCAAAACTGAAAATCAATGTTCAAAAAGAGAGGTTTGTCAATCTAAAAGAATTGCCAGCCGAGACCAAAGACAATAGAGAAGTCTTGATTGCGGCAAACATAGAATTACCCGAAGAAATCCCTTCGGTTATTGAGCACGGAGCAAGGGGTATAGGTCTTTATCGAACAGAATATTTTTATATGAATAGGACTGATTTGCCTTCGGAGGAGGAGCATTATCAAGCTTATCGTCACGTTGCCCAGGCTGTATCACCGCATCATGTGGTAATAAGAACGCTTGATTTAGGAGGAGATAAGTTTTTGTCGCAGCTGCATGTGCCTAGGGATATGCATCCGTTTTTGGGATGGAGAGCTATCCGTTTCTGTCTTGCCCGGCCGGATATATTTAAGATTCAGCTCAGGGCAATTTTACGCGCTTCGGTACACGGACAATTAAAACTTATGTATCCGATGATTTCCGGGATTGAAGAATTGCGCCAGGCAAATAATTTGCTGGAGGAATGCAGAAACGAATTAAGAAAAGAAGATATAAGATTTGATGATAATTTAGAAGTCGGGGCTATGATTGAGGTTCCTTCTGCGGCGATCACCGCTGATATAATCGCAAAAGAAGCCGATTTCTTTAGCATCGGAACTAATGATTTGATCCAGTATTCTTTAGCAGTGGATAGAACCAATGAAAAGATAGCTTATCTATACGAACCTGCGCATCCAGCGGTTCTAAAACTAATTAAGAATATAATCGATGCAGGTCATAAATCTGAAATATGGGTAGGGATTTGCGGTGAAATGTCAGGCGATCCAGAACTAGTCCTTGTGCTTTTAGGTCTGGGGTTAGATGAATTCAGTATGCCGCCGGCTTCGGTCCCGTTGATAAAACAATTGGTCCGTTCGGTAAGTTACAAAGATGCCAAGAAGATAGCCGAATACGCTCTTTCTTTATCTACGGGAAAAGAAGTCGAGGAATACAGTAATCAACGACTTCAAGAATTAGTACCGGAACTTTTAGGGGAGAATGATGCTAGCAAATGAAAGATTTAAAGAATAACATAGGGTTACCTGTCAAATTGGATCAAAATTACAAATTAATTTTTGAGGAAGGTCTGCCGCGGGTTTCTCCGGCGGTAAGAACCATCGATGAAATGAGAGAGGTGCTTGTAGATAAGACGATAAATTCGCCCAAAGAACTTTATTATATGTACAGAGATGTTGCTTTTGATAAAGACAGGGCGATAGAGAAAAAGCACGCCTTAAGATACGACATAACGGTTATAAAACCAGACAAGTTAGGCAAGGAATTAATGAAGACAGCAGGCCACTATCATCCCGGAAGTTTTCCGGAACTTTACGAAGTGGTCTATGGGAGCGCTTGGTGTCTTTTGCAGAAACCATCTAAAAAAGATTATAAAGTTATTGAGGATGTAATACTGGTAAAGGCGCAGACCGGGGATAAAATTGTTTGTCTTCCCGGATACGGACACATATTGATTAATCCGTCTAAAAATGAACCATTGGTGACTTCAAACTGGGTTGGAACGCAGTTTAGTTCGGATTACTCTCTTTACAAAGAAGCTGAAGGCGCAGCCTACTTTTTTTCTGAAGAAAACGGCAAGCTTAACGTAGAAGCAAATAAAATATTTACTCAATTGCCGAAAAGCATAAAAGAGATGTTTTCAAGTGCCAAAATCGATAAATTCGGCTTAGAGAAGAATAAGCCGATATATCCGTTGATAAATAGTCCTGATAAGCTGAGATTCTTGAACTATCCAAGCGAGTTTGATTTTAGTGACGCATTCGTAACGAAAACTTAAATCAAAATGAAAGCATTAATTTTAGCTGCAGGATATGCCACGAGGCTATATCCTCTAACCGAGAATTTCCCCAAGCCGCTGATTGAAATCAAGAATAAGCCCATATTAAGCTATATCGTTGACAAGCTTAAACCGATAGAGGGAATGGATGAGGCAGCGGTAGTAACAAACAGTAAATTTTATGATGTTCTTACTAAGTGGGCTGAAGATTCCCAGAAAGATTTCAAGAACATTAAATTAAAAGTTTTTAACGACGGGACAAATTCAGCTCATGACCGCTTAGGCGCAATAGGCGATATAGAGTTTGTCATAAAAAATGACGCCTTAGAGAAAAGAGATCTTGTAGTTATAGGCGGCGATAATTTGTTTGATGCTGAATTAAATGAATTTATCAGTTTCGCCAGGAAGAAATCGCCCAATGTCACGGTAGGGCTTTTTGATATAAAAGATAAAAAGCACGCTACGAAATATGGCGTCGTAGGAATTAACAGAGAAAAAAGAGTTATCTCTTTTCAGGAAAAGCCGAAGGTTGCCAAATCAAGTTTGATCGCAATGTGCCTTTATTATTTCCCTAGAGAGACAGTCGGCCTGATAAGCGAATATATAAAGGAAACCGGTAAAAGCGATACTACCGGCGGTTATATCAGTTGGCTTTGTAAGAAAAAACCGGTTTACGGTTTTGTTTTCAAAGGAAAATGGGAAGATATCGGAAATATCCATTCGTTGTGTAAATTAGACGAACATTATTGCCAATTTATAAAGGAGGTCAATTCATGAAGCGTAGGTATTTTATGACATCTGAGTCGGTTGCCGAGGGCCATCCCGACAAGGTCTGCGATCAAGTTTCGGATGCGGTTTTAGATGATGTGTTAAGACAAGATAAAAAAGGTAGAGTGGCCTGTGAGACCTATGTGACTATGGGGCTTTTAATCGTCGGTGGGGAAATTACCACCAGCGGCTATGTTGATACTAATAATTTGGTTAGAAAGGTAGTCGCGGATATCGGCTACACTCATCACAAATACGGATTTTGCGCTGAGACCTGCGCAATAATAAATACAATCAATAGCCAATCGCTAGATATCGCTCAAGGCGTTGATAGAGGTGGCGCCGGAGACCAGGGCGTTATGATCGGCTATGCCTGCGATGAAACGAAAGAATCCATGCCGCTTCCTATAATGCTTGCGCATCAATTAGTGCGGCGCATGTCAGAAGTAAGAAGAAAGAATATCCTGGATTATTTAGGGCCTGACGGAAAAAGCCAGGTTACCATTGAATATATTGATGGGCAACCTAAAAGGGTTGATGCGGTAGTTTTGGCCTGTCAGCATACAGAGTCAATTCTGGATTCTTCAGGAGGCAAAATAACCAAAGAGGCCCGCAATGAATTAATTGCCAAGATTGCCAAGCCGGTTTTGGGGCATCTTACGGATAAGGATACGAAATATTTTGTCAATGAAACGGGAAAATTTGTCATCGGCGGACCTCAGTCGGATACCGGTATGACCGGAAGAAAAATAGTTGTTGATACTTATGGCGGAGTCGTATCGCATGGCGGCGGAGCATTCTCAGGCAAAGACCCGACCAAGGTCGACCGCTCGGCAACCTACATGGCAAGATATGTCGCCAAAAACATCGTCGCCGCAGGCCTAGCAAAGAAATGCTGGATTCAGCTTAGTTACGTTATTGGACAGCCCGATCCGGTAAGCGTCATGATTGAGACATATGGCACAGGTAAGGTTTCCGATGAGAAACTGGAAAAAGCGGTAAGAAAGGTTTTCCCTCTTACTCCTAAAGGAATAATCGAGTCTTTGGATTTGCGCAGGCCCATATATAAACAGACTGCCTGCTATGGACATTTCGGCAGAAACGAAAAGGACTTTACCTGGGAGAAGACCGATAGAATAGAAGCTTTAAAAAAACAGATTTAATGTTAAATTACAATACACAATGCAATTTCAAAATCCAAATACTACCAAATCCAAAATAAATCCAAAATCCCAAGCCCAAAATTATATTGGGATTTGGAAAGTGGGATTTATTTGGTAGTATTGGTAATATTTGATTTTGGGATTTGTAATTTTTAGGTGAGGAGACCGAATGGATTACGATATTAAGGATAAGGCATTAGCAAAAAAAGGGAAACTACGTATAGAATGGGCTTCCAAGGATATGCCGGTTTTAAAACTCATCGCCCAGAGATTTAACAAGGAAAAACCCTTAAAGGGCATAAAAATCGGTTGCTGCCTTCACGTGACAACTGAAACTGCAAATCTGGCATTCGCGCTTAAAGCCGGGGGCGCAGAAACTTTTATTTGCGCATCAAATCCTTTATCAACCCAGGATGATGTAGCAGCCTCTTTAGTCAAGGATTATAATATTCCTGTGTTTGCCGTTAAAGGCGAAGACACCAAAACTTATTATAACCATATTAATGCTGTTTTGGACAGCAAACCGAATATCACAATGGATGACGGCGCTGATTTGGTCTCTACCTTGCATACGCCGGGCGTCAGGAACAAGGCGCAAGGGGCAAACATTATCGGCGGCACAGAAGAAACCACAACCGGAGTTATAAGGCTGCGCTCTCTGGAAAAACAGGGAAAACTAAAATACCCGATTATCGCGGTAAACGATGCCATGACCAAACATTTTTTTGACAACCGTTACGGCACAGGCCAGTCCACCCTCGACGGCATAATCCGCGCCACCAACAAATTAATCGCCGGCACAAATTTTGTAGTTTGCGGCTATGGTTGGTGCGGCAGAGGCGTGGCCATGCGCGCTAAAGGCATGGGCGCAAATGTGATTGTTACGGAAATTGATCCCCTTAAGGCAATTGAGGCTGTCTGCGACGGATTCCAGGTTATGCCTTTATCAAAATGCGCCGCAACAGGCGATATTTTTGTTACGGTTACAGGCGATATCAATGTCATAAGGGAAGAGCATTTTAAAAAGATGAAAGACGGAGCAATCGTCTGCAATTCCGGGCACTTTAACGTAGAAATTGATATTCCGGCTTTAAAGAAATTATCAAAATCGCACAGGTTTATCCGTGATTTTGTGGAAGAATATGTTTTAAGAAGCGGCAGAAGAATATTTCTTTTGGCCGACGGACGGCTGATTAATCTAGCTTCAGCCGAAGGGCATCCGGCATCGGTTATGGATATGAGTTTTGCCAATCAGGCTTTATCCGCGGAATACCTGGCAAAGCACTATAAAAAGCTTAAGAACAAGGTTTATACAGTCCCCCTTGATATCGACGAGAAAATAGCAGCTTTAAAATTAAGAGCTTTAGGCATAACAATTGATACCTTAACTGCCGAGCAGAAACAATACCTTTCCAGCTGGCAGATGGGTACATAAGTGAGTCCGCCAATAAAACTGTGGCGGACGAACTTACCCCCACACCAATTTTATGGTGTTGGGGTAAGGAAAATTGGTGTGGGGGTTAAATTCGCGCAATTGACTTATGTCGCTAACGCTCCATAAGTCAAGCGCTCATTAAAGGAGGGCGAAATGAGGATTATATCTAGGCTTCTTATTGTTTTATTTTTGGTATTTACCAGCGCTTTATGTTTTGGCGAGACAATCAAGGCCGATTCAAAGATTGCGCAAGTTATTGTTTATACAGACTCAGCGCTTATAATGCGCCAAGCAAATTTAAAATTATCGGAAGGCGAACATCAAATTGTATTTTCCGATATAATCCCGGATGTCGATGAAAATTCTTTGACTGTTTCAGGCAAAGGAACGGCTCAGGTGAAGATTTACGGAGCGCAGATAAAGAAGGAATTCCTAGAAAAGCCTCCTTCGGAACAAGTAAAAGACCTGCAGGATAAGATTCGGTTGGTAGACGACCAAATAAAGAGTGAAAATAACCGAAAGCAGGTACTCCGCGAAGAAAGGGAGTTCTTGAATTCAATTAAGTTGTCAGCCGGAACGCAGATCCCTAAAGATTTAATCACGAAATTTCCTTCGGTTGGAGAACTTGACAATCTTGCGAAATTCCTGGCTGGTAGCCTTCAGGAAAACCAAAATAAGCAAGAACAAACAGATGTGAAAATCAGGGACTTGGCTGAGCAAAAAAAGGCATTAGAGGAACAGCTTCGCGATATTTCAAGCGGCACAAGAAAGATGCAGCGTTCTATCATAGTTGAGTTAGAAGCATCCAAGGCCGGAAGTTTAGATTTAAATATTTCTTACTTGGTAAGAGGAGTAAGTTGGCGTCCGATTTATGATGCCAGGGCATCTTTTGAGAAAAATAACGTGGAATTGGTTTTCTATGGTTCAATTAAACAGACAACCGGGGAGCCTTGGGAGGATGTATCTTTAATTCTTTCCACTGCTAAACCATCCGTCGGAGGAAAGATGCAGG
>VGKH01000002.1 GCA_016867135.1 Candidatus Omnitrophota bacterium | reverse complement strand
GCCTTCGATTAAAACCGGTTGGAATGCTTGGATGCTTAATCTATGTAGCGTCGGCGCACGGTTAAGCAAAATGGGATGATCTTTAATTACGCTATCCAATATATCCCAGACCTCTATCTTGGCGCGTTCCACCATTCTCTTGGCGCCTTTAATCGTATGCACAAAACCTTTTTCTCTTAATTTTCTGATAATAAACGGCTCAAACAACTCCAGGGCCATCCTCTTAGGAAGACCGCACTCATTAAGTTTTAAATCCGGACCAACTACGATTACGGAACGGCCAGAATAATCCACGCGTTTTCCTAAAAGATTCTGCCTAAAACGTCCCTGCTTACCTTTAAGCATATCCGATAAAGATTTAAGCGGACGATTATTCGCGCCAATTACAGGCCTGCCGTGACGACCATTATCCATAAGCGCATCTACAGCTTCCTGAAGCATTCTTTTTTCGTTGCGCACAATAATCTCGGGAGCGTTTAATTCCAATAACTTCTTTAGACGGTTATTTCTGTTGATAACTCTGCGATATAAATCATTCAAATCCGAAGTTGCAAATCTTCCGCCGTCAAGAGGAACTAACGGCCTTAAGTCCGGAGGAATAACCGGTAAAACTTCTAAGACCATATATTCAGGTTTGTTGCCTGATTTCCTAAAATCTTCTATAAGTTTAAGGATCTTTGCTAATCTACGGGCGCTGGGCTGGTGAGATTCCAGGCCATCTAATTCTTTCCTTAATTTCTTGCTTAGCGAATTTAAATCCATCTCTTTCAGCAAATCCAAGACTGCCTCTGCACCAGTCTTAGCTTTAAAACTTTGCCCATATTTAGAAAGGCACTCTTGGTATTTTTCTTCGCTTAAGAGTTCCCTTTTCTTTAAATTTGTATCACCGGGATCGGTAACGACATATTCTTCGTAGTAGATAACCTTCTCCAAATCTCTTAGTCCTATCTGGGTAAGGGCTGCCAGTCTAGAAGGAACAGCTTTAAAAAACCAAATATGGGTAACCGGGCAAGCCAACTCTATATGCCCCATTCTTTCTCTTCTTACTACAGAACGCGTAATCTCAACGCCGCAGCGATCGCAAGTAATACCCTTAAATTTTGCGCCTTTGTATTTACCGCAGTTACATTCCCAGTCTCTGACAGGACCGAAAATCTTCTCGCAGAATAATCCATCCTTCTCCGGCTTAAGAGTCCTATAATTAAGGGTCTCTGCTTTTTTGACCTCGCCCTTAGACCAAGAACGTATTGTCTGAGAAGAAGCGATACCTATCGAAAGGTTATCGAATTTCGCTATCTCTTCTTTAAATTTATTGCTTGTTTCTTTCTGTTCTAACATCAAGACCCAGTCCTTGTAATTCCTTTATTAAAACATTAAAAGACTCCGGGGTTCCGGTATGTAAGCGCTGTTCCCCTTTAACAATCGTCTCATAAATTCTGCTTCTTCCGGCGACGTCGTCGCTCTTTACGGTTAACATTTCCTGTAAACTGAAAGCCGCGCCATATGCCTCTAGCGCCCAAACTTCCATTTCTCCAAAACGCTGTCCTCCAAAATGGGCTTTGCCTCCCAAGGGCTGCTGAGTAACTAAGGAATAGGGGCCTATGGAACGCGCGTGTATCTTTTCATCAACAAGATGAATAAGTTTCATTATATAAATATAACCAACGGCGATCTTATTATCAAAAGGCTCGCCCGTAAAACCATCATAAAGCGTGATTTTCCCCTCTTCAGGTAAATTCGCTTTAATAAGCATCTCTTTTATTTCTTTTTCGCTTGCTCCATCAAAAACCGCTGAAGAAATATGCAGTCCTAAGGCTTGCGCTGCCCAACCTAAATGCATCTCCAGGATCTGGCCGACGTTCATACGAGAAGGAACGCCTAATGGATTCAGCACTATCTCAACCGGGGTACCATCGGGCATAAAAGGCATATCTTCTTCTGGCATAATTTTTGCTACAACTCCTTTATTACCATGGCGGCCAGCTACCTTATCGCCCTCGGAAAGCTTTCTTTTAGTGGCGATGTGGACTACGATTCTCTTTATGACGCCGGCGGGCAACTCGTCTCCTCGCTTTGCCCTCTCTATCTCCTGTTCTTCTTCTTCAGCCAATTCCCTGACTCTTTCTTCATAGAAACTAACGATTTGTCTGGCGTCTTCATTGGAATTTAAATCCATTTTATCGATCTTTTTTCTGTCAACGCCCAGAAGCTTGGCTAATCTCGAGTATTTTTCTTCGATGAGAAACTGAATTTCTTGCTTATAGTGCTTTCTTATTTCATCGATCTTGTCCAATTCGATCTTTTTATCTTCTTTAGTTTTGCGGCCTTTTTCTTTTCGCTGGAATACCTCAACACTTACTACCACTCCTTCAACTCCGGGTGGCACGGCAAGCGAAGTATCCCTAATGTCTGCCGCTTTTTCTCCGAATATTGCGCGAAGCAACCTTTCTTCCGGAGAAAGTTCTTTTTCTGTTTTTGGGGTAACTTTACCTACTAATATATCGCCTGACTTAACCTCAGCTCCGAGGCGAACAACACCATCCTCATCAAGGTCTTTTAAGGCGTCCTCTCCTATATTAGGGATATCCCTGGTAATTTCTTCATTGCCTAAGCGAGTTTCTCTTGCCTCTACCTCAAAACGCTCTACATGTATTGAGGTATACATATCTTCCCTGGCAACCTTTTCGCTTATGAGGATGGCGTCCTCAAAATTGTATCCCCTCCAAGGCATGAAGGCGACAAGAAGGTTTCTGCCTAAAGCTAACTCACCATTTTTTGTACCTATACCATCGGCGATAGCATCGCCTTTTTCTACGTGTTGACCTAGCTTAACTATCGGCTTCTGATTAATGCAGGTATCGGCATTAGTCCTAATAAATTTATTTAGATGATAAACTTTCTTGCCTATTGCTATATGTTTAGCGTCAACCGAGGTAACTTTTCCCGAAACCTCTGCCACAACAACTGCGCCGGAATCAATCGCGACTTTCTTTTCGAAACCAGTACCTATAAAAGGAGTTTCTGTATTCATTAGAGGAACGGCCTGTCTTTGCATGTTTGAACCCATAAGGGCTCTGTTAGCGTCGTCATGCTCCAAAAATGGAATCAAAGCTGCGGCAACTGATACTAGCTGCTTAGGAGAAACGTCCATATAATCAACTTTTTTCGGAGGCATCTTTGGAAAATCCCCTTTAAAGCGACAGTAAACATCTTTTTCGGCGAAATTTCCGTCTTCCTCCAAAGGAACGTTAGCCTGAGCGATAACTTTATCCTCTTCTAAATCAGCGGTAAGATATTCTATTCTCTTGGTAACTTTACCATCTACGGCCTTTCTATAAGGAGTCTCTAAAAATCCCAAACGATTTACGCGCGCAAACGTAGTTAAGGAAGCTATGAGACCAATATTTGGGCCTTCAGGAGTCTCAATGGGGCAAACGCGGCCGTAATGAGAGGAATGAATATCTCTTACCTCAAAACCGGCACGCTCTCTCGATAAACCGCCTGGGCCTAAAGCGCTGAGTCTTCTCTTATGCGTCAATTCCGACAAAGGATTAACCTGGTCCATAAACTGCGAAAGTTGGCTTCTGGCAAAGAAATCCTGGATTTGGTTTGAAAAAAGCCTGGAGTTCACTAAATAATGAGCGGTCAAAGTCTGCAGATTACCCAATACCATAAGGCGTTCCCTGATTGATCTCTCTAAGCGGGCAAGGCCGATTCTAACCTGATTCTGGACCAATTCTCCCACAGTTTTAATCCTGCGGTTTCCAAGATGGTCGATATCGTCGGTTGCACCTTCGCCTCTTTTAAGTTTAAATAAATAACGGATTACTTCTACAGAGGTTTCTGCATCCAGTGATTTTTTATCTAGCGCAACATTTAGGCCTAATTTACGATTAAGAATAAATCTACCCACTTTACTTAAATCATACCTACGGGGGTCGAAGAATAATCTATAGAATAATGTATCTGCAACTTCTACGGTTGCTGGTTCTGTGGGGCGCATCTTACGATAAAAATCTATCAAAGCCTCTTCCTTAGATTGCGTATGATCTTTACTTAAGGTATTGGCCAAATATGAAAAATCATTGCCGAATAATTGCTCGATTTCTTTATTGGTGGATAAGCCCATAATCCTTAATATCTGCGTTGCGGGGAAGCTTCTTCTTCTATCCACATAAACCGAAACCAAATCAGCAATATCATATTTAAACTCAAGCCAAGCACCCCTTAAAGGAATAATTCTTCCGTAATGGATTTCTTTGCCGGTAGGATGTATCTCTTTTTCAAAAGATACGCCCGGAGAACGCTGAAGTTGGCTTACCACAACTCTCTCATCGCCGTTGATTATAAAGGTCGCGGTATCTGTCATCAAAGGAATATCCCCAAAATATACTTCCTGTTCCTTAATCTCTTGGGGAGTAATAAGACGTAGTTTTACCTTTAAAGGCGCGGCAAAAGTCACCGCTCGTCTTTTACATTCCATGCAGGTGTATTTTGGCTTGCCTAAAGAATAACTAATAAATTCGAGGCGCGTCTGCTTGTCATAGCTTTCTATCGGAAATATATCTATGAATGCTTCTTGCAGCCCTTCATCGACTCTTTCATCGGGTTTTACATCCCTCTGCAGAAAGAGCGCGTAGCTTTCAAGCTGCATCTCCAAAAGATTAGGCAAGTCATAAACTTCCTGAATCTTTGCAAAGTTCTTCCGTTTTATCATAAACTTTCTATACCTTTTCTTGAGTTAAGAAGTTACTTTAATTCTACTTTAGCGCCAGCTGCTTCTAATTTCTTCTTCAGCTGCTCTGCTTCCTCTTTAGGAACGTTTTCCTTAACTGACTTAGGAGCAGATTCTACTAAATCTTTGGCTTCTTTTAAGCCCAAATTGGTGACAGCCCTAACTTCTTTGATAACCTGAATCTTATTATCGCCAGCGCTGGTAAGAACGACATTAAATACTGTCTTTTCCTCGGCGGCTGCTGGTGCTCCTCCGGAAGCGCTAGCTACGGCAGCGGCAACGGGCATGGCGGCTGAAACACCGAATTTGTCTTCGAGAGTCTTAACTAATTCTGAAAGTTGAAGCGCCGTCAAAGTCTCGATTACTTTTACAGCCTCTTCTACCTTCTTATCAATTTTTCTCTCTTCAGCTGTTTTATCTGTCATTTTATTGACCTCCTTCTTTTCTCTCGCTTAATTGTTTAACGACATAAACTAATTGTCTTAAAGAACCGCTTAAAACTCCCACAAGCCCCGTTATGGGAGACTGAATTGCACGCAAAACCATCGACTGAAGGATATCCTTCGCAGGTAAATTCGTTAAAATCCTAATCTTTTGTTCGTCAATTAACTCTTCCCCTAAGAATCCTCCGCGCAATTTAATTCCTTCTCGGTCTTTTGCGAATTTGTATATGGTTTTTGAAACCATGACCGGCTCATCAATACTGGAAATCAACGCTGTCGACCCTTGGATAAAATCGGCCATCTTATCCAATTTTCTTTTCTTCAATTCCCTTTTGGCGATAGAATTCTTCACAACAAAAATCCTGGCACCCAATTTAGATAATTCCATGCGCAACGTATCAAAATCGGAAGCGGATATATTGGAATAGCTCATCAGAAAAGCGTTGTTGCTATTCTTTATCTGGCTTTCGATTGATTGCTCGATATTTTCTTTTAAAACTAATCCTATCTTTTTCATGCGCTTATCTTTAAACCAGGCCCCATCGTAGTTGCGACTGAAACACTTCGTAAAAAAATCCCTTTGACCGATGCCGGCCTTAGGGATTTTATTGTTTCCATTAAAGTTGTCGCGTTTTCCACGAGTTGATTCTCGGCAAATGAAATCTTGCCGATGCCAACATGGATGCCTGCTTGTTTATCTGTCTTAAATTCGATTTTCCCAGCTTTCACTTCCTTTATTGCACTGGCAATATTATTTGTTACTGTCCCGGCCTTAGGCGAAGGCATTAGGCCTTTAGGGCCCAGAACTTTCCCTAATTTACTCAAATCTTTCATCATTTCGGGAGTGGCGATTGCGCGGTCAAAATCTAGAAAACCCTTTGCTACTTTATCGATTAAATCCTCTGCGCCAACTACATCAGCTCCTGCCTCTTTAGCCTGTTTTTCGTGCTCGCCTTTGCAGAAAACTGCGACTCTGACTTTTTTTCCAGTTCCATGCGGCAGGACTACTGTTCCGCGCACCAGTTGGTCAGAGTTCTTTGGATCGACATTTAAATGAATATTGATTTCTACCGTTTCGTCAAATTTGACTTTCGGTACCTTCTTTAGAATAGAAATCGCCTCTGCGAAATTATAACTTTTATTTCTATCTAAGTTTTTTTCTGATTCTCTATAACGTTTACTATGGCTATTCATTTTCTTTTGGGGTATTTTCTACTTTTTTAGCCTCTAAAACTACTTCTATTCCCATGCTGCGGGCAGTGCCTTCAACAATTTTTATTGCGGATTTCAAATCATTAGTATTCAAATCCTGCAATTTTTGCTTGGCGATACTTTCTACCTGTTCTTTTGTAATGGAACCAATCTTTTCTTTTCCAGTTTTACCCGAAGCCTTTGCCAAATTCGCAGCCCTTTTTATCAAAACAGACGAAGGGGGAGTTTTGATTATAAAATCAAAAGTCTTATCCTCATAAACATTGATCACCGCAGGTAAAATTAAACCCTCTTTGCCCTTAGTTTTCTCGTTAAACTGCTTGCAAAACATCATGATGTTGACTCCGTGTTGACCTAGGGCAGGGCCGACCGGTGGCGCCGGATTGGCCTGTCCAGCCGGGACGTATAGTTTAATTTGAGCAGTTATCTTTTTTGCCATTTATATTTTCTCCACTTGCCAATACTCTAATTCCACGGGAGTCACTCTGCCAAATATCGAAACTCCGACTTTAAGTTTTCCTCTTGTAGGAGTGATTTCTTCGATAGTACCGTTAAAATTAGTAAAAGGACCTTCTGTTATTCTTACAGCCTCGCCAGCTTCAAATATGACTTTCGGGCTCGGTTTTGATTCGGTCTCGCGAGTCCTTTTTAATATATTGTCTACTTCTGCCTCTGTAAGAGCAGTCGGCTTTCGTCCAGCTCCGATAAAACCTGTTATTCCCGGAGTAGTCTTGATCAGATACCAGCTCTTTTCCGTCAAATCCATATTGATCAAAATATATCCAGGGAAGAATTTTCTGCGGGAAATATTTTTCTTACCGCCGCGTATCTCTGAAACCTGTTCGGTAGGAATTACTACTTCGCCAACCAAATCATTCAAACCGCTAGAGCTAATCTTGTTTTCGATACCAGATTTAACCTTTTCCTCAGAACCTGTCTGAGTATGTAGAACATACCATTTCTTCATTTTACCAATATTCCTAATAGCTTAGAAAGAACCAAATCAACCAAACCTATATAGGCGGCAAGTAAAACCGTCATGATTATAATTAACCAAGTTGAAGCGATAAGCTCCTGACGCGTTGGCCAAGAAACTTTGCTTAACTCAACCTTAACCTCCAAAAAGAATTTCCCGACCTTATCAAACATAATTTTATTGTTTTGATCAATTGGCAGGAGCGGCAGGAATTGAACCCGCAGTCCCGGTTTTGGAGACCGGTGGTTTACCGTTAACCGACGCTCCTAAAAAATAGAGAAAAACCAACGATGCAAAAATTTTATTTTAATTCTTTGTGCAGAGTATGCTTTCTGCAGAATCGGCAAAATTTTTTAATCTCCAATTTCGCCGGTTTTTTCTTTTTATCTTTTGTCGAATTGTAATTTCTCCGTCGACAAACCGTGCATTCTAAAGTTATTAATTCTCTCATTATAAACTACTTTGGCTTATAAAAACGACAAAAATTTTCCTCTGGAGCCCCCGATCGGAATTGAACCGATGACCCCGTCCTTACCAAGGACGTGCTCTGCCGACTGAGCTACAGGGGCAGGCTATGTAAATGTTTAAGTATATTCGATTACCCCATTTTTGTCAAGAAAAAATTCATAATTTTATGAAAACGCTTCAGTTATATAAAAAACGGAAAAATGAAGGAATTTGGAAAGATTTTTTTAGGAGAAATGTTGAAAAATTTAATTACGTTCTGACAATCTTTAAAAAACGCCGTTTTCCTGCTTTTAAAATCCCACCCTCTTTTATTATATAGTTCACATCTAATATTTTCTTTTCATCTATAGTAACCGCTCCCTGTTTTATAAGCCTTCTGGCCTCATTACCTGAGGTAGCAAGGGAGCTTTTTACGAGAACTTCACACAAACTAATCTCTTTGTCAATCTGGTAACTCTCTAAATCTGAAGGAGTTTTGCGCTTGCTGAAAATGTTATTGAATTCCTCTTCTGCCTTAAGAGCCTGGCCCCTATCATGAAATCTCTCGATAAAAATTTTGGCTAGATTTTTCTTTGCCTGCATAGGAGGAAGCTTCTTTGTCTGTTCCAAGTCCACATCGGTAAGTACCTCGAAATATCTATACATAAGCGCATCGGGAATAGACATAGTCTTACCAAAAATCTGGCTAGGCTGTTCATTTATCCCGATATAATTACCTAAAGACTTACTCATCTTATTTACGCCATCTGTTCCTTCTAAAAGCGGCGTCATGATTATGGTCTGCGGCTTCTGACCGCAGGCAATCTGAAGCTGCCTTCCCATAAGAAGATTAAATTTCTGGTCTGTTCCACCTAGCTCAACATCTGCTTTTAAATAAACCGAATCGTAGGCCTGTAACAATGGGTAGAGAAATTCTAAGATGCTTATCTCTTTTTGTTCTTCGAAGCGCTGTTTAAAATCTGCCCTGGCCAACATCTGGGCTACGGTAACAAATGAAGAAAGCTCTAATATCTTCTGTAAATCAATCTTAGATAGCCAGGAACTGTTAAATACAACCTTGGTCTTTCTTTCTTCTAATATTTTAAATACCTGTTTCTTGTAAGTAGCGGCGTTTTTCTTGATTTCTTCCTTATTCATCTTGATGCGGGCCTGATCCCTGCCAGAAGGATCACCTATCTGGGCCGTAAAGTCTCCTATAAGGAAGAATACTGTATGACCAAGGTCCTGGAAAGTCCGAAGTTTTTTTAGTAACACTGTGTGGCCAAGATGAATATCTGGAGCGGTAGGATCAAAACCAGCCTTTATATTTAAAGGCATTCTTTTTCTTTGGCTATCTTCTAGGCGGGATCTGAGGTCTTCTTCGGAAATAATCTCAACGCTGCCGCGTTTAATAATTCTTAATTGCTCTTCTACAGACATCTTGTGCATAAAGATTACTCATTTTTTGAGCTTAAGCCGATCTTCATCTGCTCGACGTCTACTTTTATAACTTTTACCTTTAGTTTATCTTGAGGCTTTAGCGCTGCCATAGCTTCTTTATCTATCTCGGAGGAATAAACCAATCCTTCAAGATCTTCCTCTATTTTAACAAATACTCCGAAGCTAGTAATTTGAACTACTTCCGAATCCAAGGCCATCCCGATCGGATATTTCTTGGCTATCTCCGGCCAGGGGCTATCGGTAAGCTGCTTTAGACCTAAAGAAATCTTTCTGTTTTCTACATCGACAGACAAAATCTTTAGCTCAATCTTTTGGCCCTTCCTGAAAATATCCTGCGGGTGATTAATTTTCTTGGTCCAAGACATATCGGAAATATGGATCATCCCTTCCAGGTTTTCATCTAGTTCGACAAAGGCCCCGTAATCCGTAAAACCTCTTACCTTGCCAGTAACTAAACTTCCGACGGGGAATTTCTTCTCTGCCTCTAACCACGGATTAGACTCGAGTTGCTTTACGCTTAAAGAAATCCTTTTTGCTTCTCTATCAATGTTCAAAACTTGGACTTCAACGATATCGCCTATCGCAAACATCTCTTGCGGGTTAACCGTTCTTTTTTGCCAAGACATCTCAGTATAATGGACCAGGCCCTCAATGCCTTTTTCAAGTTCGATAAAAACTCCGTAAGGCATAATGTTTACAACTTTTCCTTTTACTCTTGAGCCCATGGGGAATTTATTTTCGACTTCCTGCCAAGGATCTGGCGTCCTTTGCTTTAATCCCAAAGATATCTTTGATGCATCTTTATCGAAACCTAAGATAACAACATCTATCTTATCGCCAATAGCTACAAGTTCGGAAGGATGAGATATTCTTGACCAGCTCATATCTGTGATGTGCAACAATCCGTCTATCCCGCCAAGGTCAATAAAGGCTCCAAAATCGGTAATACCTTTAACAGTACCACTACGAACCTTTCCAACTTCTAAACTATCCCAAAGTTTTCCCTTGGTTAATTCCTTCTCTTTCTGCAAAGCATCCCGACGAGAAAGTATCAAAGAGTGACGAATCTTATTAAGCTTAGTCACATGAAACTTAAAATTCTTATTGATAATCTCATCATCGGTCATATTCTTGAATGATGAAAGTGACATGGGAAGAAAACCATCGGCACCAAAAACATCGACGATAAAACCGCCTTTAACTTTCTTTCTGATTTTCCCTTCTACTAGGGTATTTTCATTAAAATCATCAACCAGTTTTCTCCAGCCTCTTATTTTGTCAGCTTTTTCCTTGGAAAGCACTATTCTGCCGTCGTCGTCTTCCTTCATCTCGACCAAAACATCGGTTTCCTGACCGACAGCTATCTTATCGGAACCGGGAAATTCTCTTAAAGGAATTACACCTTCTGATTTGTAACCGATATCAACTAATACATCACCTCCTGTAATACTAACGATTTTCCCCTTTACAATCTGTCCTTCCTTAATATTCTTTAAGGATTGATTGTAAAGTTCTTCTAGTGATGTATCTTTTTTCTCTTCTACCATTAACAATTCCACCTTTCTTTATTTATTTTTTAGAATGTGTATTGTACTAAAAAATAAATTAATTGGCAAGATATATTTTACGCGCTCTCGCCCAACGCGATTATTTCGTTTTTTATGTAATTTGCTGCCTCTTCGTATGTTTGATTCTTATCTAAATAAAACTTTTTGCCGAAAATCACAACTATCTTATTAAAACGGATTTTATGCTCACCTTTTGCCATTGCTTTTTTCGAACCTTTAATAAAAGCTGGCAAAATCGGTACCGATGTATGCATGGCTAACATGCCGACACCGGGCTGTGCATCTGAAAATTCGCCGTCCAAGCTACGCCCGCCTTCGGGAAACATCAAAAGCGGCTCTCCGCCTTTTAACTTCTTCAATGCCTCTCTTATAGCTCCCACGTCGTGAACTTGCCTTTTTACAGGAAAGGCGTTTACATTACGCAACCAAAAAGCTAAAAGCGGATTCTTGAATAATTCTTCCTTCGACATGTAGCCTAGTTTTCTAGAGCAGGCTGCGCCCAGCATAAGAGGGTCAAGATTACTCACATGGTTACTGGCTAAAATAAAAGCGCCATCTTTAGGAATATTCGCTTTTCCCCTTGCTGCTAAACGGAAGAATATCTTACCAAACAAAATAATAAAAAAACGCGATACGGTATAAAGCACTATTTTAAGCTGTTAATTAATTTGCTTCCTTCTTCTAACAATTTCTTTGCTTTGGCCAAGGATTTTGACTCTGAATAAACTCTAACCAACGGTTCAGTGCCTGAAGCTCTAAGCATAAGCCAGCTTCCGTCGTCACAAATCAACTTTATACCGTCGTAATCTTTAATTTCTACAACTTTCCTGCCTAGAATCTTTTTAGTGGACCTTAACCTTAAAACATCTGGAGCTTTATCTTTCAATTTCAAATCGTCTCTCAGGTAATAATATTTCCCGAATTTCGTCTCCATCTCCTTGATTACTACCTTAAAAGTCTTTTTTCTATACGCCAGCATCTCTAAAAGCAATAACCCGGCCAAGGTGCCGTCTCTTTCAGGGATATAGTTTTTGAATCCTATTCCGCCTGCCTCTTCTCCGCCGATTAGGATATCTTTTGTGGTCATTAATTCCGAGATATACTTAAAACCTACGGGAGTTTCGTAAAGTTTCCGGGAAAAATACCTGGCGATATTATCATGCAAGTTACTTCCAGCTATGGTCTTTACCATGCCGCCTCTGTAGCGCCTGTCTTCGATTAAATGTAGAGCCAAAAGCCCGATAATCCTCTGTGGGCTGACAAATTCTCCCCCGGGTGCGGCCGCGGCAATCCTGTCGGCATCTCCGTCGAGAACCAAACCAATATCAAATTTCTCTTTCTTCATTTTAGAAAGCAACACTCCAAGATTCTCTGCTACCGGCTCTGGTTGCCTTCCGTCAAAAGAAGGATTGATATTATTTCTTAAGAATTCTACTTTTATCTTCGTTGGTTTAAGTATTTCACCGATAAAACTATCACCGCTGCCATACATCGCGTCAACCAAAACTCTGAATTTAGAATTCTTAAGTGCTTTAAGGTCAACGTAGGAACGGATAAAATTTAGATATGTTTTTGTAATATCAATTATCTTAATTTTGTTTTTAGAAACCGCTTCTTCCAGACTGATGTCTTTTACTTTGGACTTAAAAAGCAGCTTCTCAACTTTTTTAGTGACTTCTTCCGGGGCTGCGCCGCCAGTTGCGACTTTTATTTTTATTCCATTAAATTGAGCCGGATTATGGCTTGCCGTTATCATGATTCCGGCACAGAGATGTTTTTCTCTGGTAATAAGACTTACTGCGGGAGTAGGAACTGCCCTGTTGGATAATAAAACCTTTATTCCGTTTGCTGCCATTACTCTGCTGACAAGCTCGGCATATTCGCCGGAAAGAAATCTGGTATCATAACCTACGACGACATTTTTGTTAGAAAAATCTTTTTCTATCCAATCGCTGATCGCCTGAGCGACAACCCTAACATTCTTAAATGTAAAATTATCGGAGATTACTCCCCGCCAACCGTCTGTACCAAATTTGATGTCTTTATTTTGCATTTCTTAACCTTTCTATTGCGTCTTTTTTGTCTTTTGCCTGAAAAATAAAACTGGCTGCAGCCAAAATGTTGGCCCCAGCATCTAAAACCAACTTGGCATTTTTATCATTTATTCCACCGTCTACCTCAATATCGCCTGAATAGAATTTCCTGAGTTCTTTAATCTTGGGGACTACATCTGGAATAAAACTCTGGCCGCTAAAACCCGGGTTAACCGACATGACCAAAACAAAATCGGCTAAATCCACTAAATTTTTGATTGCAGATAATTTTGTCGGGGGATTTAAGGCAATACCGATTTTTCTTTTCATGTTCTTGATTTTTGGCGCATTGGCCTTGAAATCTTCAGGTTTTATAGCTTCGATATGCACGCTTATAGCATCTGAGCCGGCATTGAAAAAATCATCTGCATATTTAAAAGGATCGGCTATCATTAAATGCGAGATTAAAGGCAGCTTGGTTATCTTCCTAATATCCTTTATAACGCAAGGCCCGATAGTAATATTTGGGACAAAATTCCCATCCATAACATCGATATGGATTAAATCTGCTCCGGCAGATTCAACCGCTTGAATTTCATCTTTTAATCTTGCAAAATCAGCAGCCAGTATAGAGGGCGCGATCAAAATCTTATTTTTCATTTTTATACAACCCTTGTTTAGTTATGTATTGTTTTACCTCTTCGGGCACCAAAGAATCTACCGATTCGGCCTCTTTTATCCTATTTCTTATTTTTGAAGAAGAAATATCCATGCCTCTTAACTGTATCCTTAATGCTCCAGGAGGCACCCCTTTAAAGCCGTGCCGCGGCCTATTTACAACGACGAATTTTACAATCTTTAATAACTTATTAAAATCCTTCCAGTATCTTAACTCCGGAATGCTATCGGAACCGATGATAAAATAAAACTCCGCATCTTGCTTGATATTTTCCTTAAGTTCATTTATCGTATCGATTGAATACGACGGACCTTGGCGTTTAAGCTCTATATCTGAAACCTCAAAATTATCGTTGTAATCGACAGCCAATTTTGTCATGTTGTATCGATCTTGGGCATTGGCGATCTTTATATGTAATTTATGCGGGGGGATATTCGCAGGGACAAAAATGATCTTGTCTAAATTTAATTCCTTAAATACCTCTTCCGCAATCATAATGTGACCGTTGTGGATTGGGTCAAATGTCCCGCCAAAAATTCCGATACGTTTCATTGTCTTATTTGACCGTCGCCTGTAATGGCATATTTATAGGTAGATAATTCTTCCAAGGCCATTGGTCCTCTGGCATGCAGTTTTTCCGTACTTATGCCTATCTCTGCGCCTAATCCAAATTGATATCCGTCGGTAAAACGTGTAGAGGCATTAACAAAAACTGCGGCGGAATCAATGCGTTTCAAGAATTCCGATGCATTATTTTTATTCTCGGTAATTATCGCATCCGAATGCTTAGAACCAAATGTATTTATATGATTTATCGCATCATCAAGGCTATCAACGACCTTAATCGAAAGAATAAGATCAAGATATTCTGTGATCCAATCTTTATTGGTCGCCTTTTTTATGCCCTTGATAATCTTCCTGGTTTTCTCACAACCGCGAAGCTCAACGCCTGCGGCTATAAATCTTTTGGCCATTCCCGGCAAAAATCTTTTTGCAATATCCCTATGCACCAACAGCGTCTCCATGGCATTACAGACCGATGGCCGCTGGACCTTAGCGTTAAAGCTCACATTTAAAGCCGTATCCATATCGGCGTATTTATCAACGTAAGTATGGCAAATTCCTTTGTAATGTTTTACCACGGGGATCTTTGATTTAGCGGCGACGCTGCGTATCAGGCTTTCCCCTCCTCGAGGAATAACCAAATCAATATAATTATTAAGCTTCAACAAGATATCAATTGCCTTCCTATCAGCTGTATCAATCAGATTTATTGCATTAAGAGGGATTTTAAATCTCCGGGCCGCATTTTTGAGAACTTTGTAAATTGCTATGTTTGAATTGAGCGCTTCCGATCCGCCCTTCAGGATTACGCTGTTAGAAGATTTTAGGCATAATCCTATGCAGTCTGAGGTGACATTGGGCCTGGCTTCATAAATAATCGCGATAACTCCGATTGGAACACGAACTTTAGAAATTAATAAGCCGTTGGGCCGCCTCCACGATTTAATAGTTTCTCCGACGTAATCTTTCAACGCAGCAACCTGCATCAAAGACCGGCTCATTTCATTTAGGCGTTTGTCATTTAGCATCAAGCGGTCAATTAAAGAACCTCTCATTCCTTTTTTATGGGCATTGGCTATATCTTTTCTATTCTGCGATAAAATAAAACTTTTATTTGCCTTTAAAGACTTGGCCATGGAAACTAAGGCCTTATTTTTTAACTTGGCAGAAGCCAAAGCAAGTTCTCTTGAAGCCTCTTGGGCATCTTTTGCCATAGTTATAATCTTTTTCTTAAGCTCCATCTTATTCCTTAACGGTAATAACTAAATCGTCCCTATGAATAACTTCTTCTTTGCCCTTACAGCCTTTGATGTTTTTAAGCTCTGCTGAAGAATAATTGCATATTCCCCTGGCAAATTCTTTATGGTTTTTATCGACGACGGAAACCATATCGCCAGCTGTAAATTTACCCTCTAAATCTACCACCCCGGGGCAAAGAAGGCTTTTGCCCTGTTTTATCAATGCACCTTTCGCTCCGTCATCAACGATAATCTTGCCCTTGGTTTTTGCCCCGAATGCAATCCATCTATCCCGAGCAATAAGTTTATCCTCTTTCGGCAAAAACAAAGTTCCGATATCCTGGCCTTCTAAAATCTTCAAGAGATTGCCTTTAGTCTTTCCGTTTGCGATTACGCAAGGAATCCCTGCATGCATAACAATCTCTGCGGCTTCTAATTTTGAAATCATTCCACCGCGGGAAATAAATTTTTTATCAGTGCCTTTGGCTAGCTTTTTGATTTCATCGGTTAATTGTTCAACCACCGAAATGATATCGTCTTTTTTCGTCCGATATAGCCCATCAACATCGGAAAGTAAAACCAACAAATCGGCCTCGGATAAATTAGCTACCAAAGCGGAAAGCTTATCGTTATCCCCGAATTTAATCTCATCGGTTGAAACTGCATCGTTTTCATTGATAATCGGTACTATTTTATATTCTAGAAGCCTAGCTACGGTATTTCTTGCATTCAGATAGCGTTGGCGCTGACAGAAATCTTCCCAGGTAAGCAACACTTGAGCGCAAGAAACTTTATTTTTCTTGAAATAATCATTATACCTTTGCATCAATATGCTCTGGCCGATAGAAGCTGCTGCCTGCAAGCTGGATAAATCCTGCGGCCTTACCTTTAATCCCATCTCGGCCAAGCCAGAAGCGATGGCTCCGGAGGAAACCAAGATTACTTCTTTTCCGGATGCGGCTAGCGAACAAATCTGGTTAACTAGCTCCTCGATAATCTTGTTATCCAATCCGCCGTGGCTGGATGCCAGCATGCTTGATCCGACTTTTACAACTATCCTTTTTATCTTATGCGGAAATTGTCTTCTCATATTCTTTCTTTATTGCTTTTAATAACTCTTCTATCCCCCGCTTTTCTAAAGCCGATATAGGATAAATTCTTTTCTTTATTACTTTCTTAAATTCCTCCAAATTATTCTTTGAGTCGGGCAAATCCATCTTATTTGCCACGATTATTTGCTTTTTTGCTGAAAGAGCCCCGCTATAAAATTTCAATTCTTTGTTTAAGGCCTGATAATTCTTTATGGGTTCGCTTGCCACTCCAGAGATATCTATAAGATGAATCAGTATCCTGGTTTTCTCTACGTGTTTTAGAAATCTGTCTCCTAAGCCCCTGCCTTCATGGGCACCTTCGATCAAGCCCGGCAAATCCGCAATCGTCATAATTGTATCATCTATCTCTAAATTGCCCAAAACCGGGGCTTTGGTGGTAAAAGGATAGCTTGCAATCTTAGGCCTGGCATTCGTTAGGCACGATATCAAAGTAGATTTTCCCGCATTAGGAAATCCGACAATACCAATGTCGGCTATTAGTTTTACTTCAAGTTTTAAGGTTCTTTTCTCTCCGGGCTTTCCCTCGCCTACTACTCGGGCATTATTATTACCCGTACCGCCAGCGCCGCCCTTGGCAACAATTACCTTCTGGCCATGCTCCTCTAAATCGCGCAAAAGATACCCTGTTTCAAAATCAATGACGTTAGTACCCAGGGGTACTTTAATTATGCAATCTTGGCCGTCTCTGCCCTGTTTATTATTGCTGCCGCCGTGGCCACCGGAAGGGGCAGAGAAATGTTGTTGATATTTATAATCCAGGAGGGTATGAATCTTATTATCGGCAATGACAACTACATCCCCGCCGTGGCCACCATTGCCGCCATTGGGTTTGGGATGCTTAAAATAGAGCGACCTATCAAAACTCCTACAACCTTTGCCGCCGTGCCCGCCATTAATATAAATCTTTGCTTCATCAACGAAAGGCATCGCCTTATTTAGAGACTATCTTGTCTATTTTTAGCCGCGTCAGCTGCTGCCTATGGCCCTTCTTCCAGTCGGAAGAGGCGCGTCTTCTTCGATATTTATAAGAAATAACCTTTTTGGCCTTAAAATCACCCAGGACCTCAGCCGTCACCTTAACATCCTTTAAATACGGCTGTCCTATTTTGACTTCTTTTTTGTCTTTGACTAAAAGCACATTGTCTAAAGTGGTAGATTTTTCTTTTTTGGCTTCAAGCTTCTCCACTTCAATAATATCGCCCTCGGCGACTTTGTATTGTCTTGCGCCAATCTTAACTATTGCGTACATTGTCTCCTCCTAAATCGTTGATAAATATTAGTTTTAAACCTTGGGTAAATATCAAAAAATTATACTCAGTTTTATTTGCCTGTCAATCTATTTTAAGCTTACCCCTACCTTCGCAGTAAGGACAAATTTTATAGTACTTGGATTCTATGGATCGGCTGGTTCTTGCCCTGGTCATCTCCACCAGCCCGAGTTTGGATATACCTAGAACATCTGTCTTGGCCCTGTCCTGGCTTAAGGCTTCTTTGAATGCGTTAAGCACTTGCCGCTGATTCGATTCCTCATCCATATCAATAAAATCGATAACAATTATCCCGCCGATATCCCGCAGGCGTAATTGCCTGGCAGCTTCTCTGGCCGCCTCTAAATTAACCATAAATGCCGCCTTCTCAGGACTTGCCTTAGAAGTAAATCTGCCGCTATTTACATCTATAACAGTTAAGCCTTCCGTCGGTTCAATAACAATATAGGCTCCACTTTTTAGAAAAACTCTTTTTTCATAAAGCTTCTTGATTTGATCTTCAATATTTTTTAATTCAAATAGCGGAACGCCTTCCCTGTAGAACCTTACTTTTCTTGCAAAATGGCCGCCTAGAAAAGTCCTGACAAACCTAAAAACATTGATGTATTCGCGCTTTGAATCAATTGTTACCTTCTCCATATCCTCGGAAAATATATCCCTTAATACCTTGAAAAGGATGCCATATTCTTTATGCACAGGCGAAGGGGCTTTCTGCCTCAAATTCCTCTTTTTTATATCTCGCCAAGTCTTGACAAGAAAGCTACCGTCTCTTATAAGATCTCTGTTTGTTTTTCCTTGAGCCACGGTACGAACAATTATGCCCGTATTTTTAAGGAAATTTATCTTCCCCAATATAGATCTTAATCTATCTCTTTCTTTATGATCGTTTATCCTTCGAGAAATACCGATATTCCTGTCCAAAGGCATCAAAACCAAATATCTGCCAGGAAGGCTGACGTGAGTGGTAAGCCTGGGCCCCTTGGTGCCAAACGCCTCTTTTACGACTTGGACCATTACTTCATCGCCCACTTTATACCTATTAACATTATCTTTTCTATCGTAGATATCAACCTTGGATACCTGCTCTTTCAGCTCCTCTTCTACGAGCGGGTTTGTCAATTCGCCTAAATCAAGAAAACCGTTTCTAGCCTGGCCGATATCGACAAAAGCCGCATCTATAGAAGGAACCAAAGAACGCACTATCCCCTTATAGACATTGCCCAATATGGATTCCTCGCTAATAACCTCCAAATAAAATTCTTCTAGAAGGTTATTTTTTACTACGGCAATCCTCTTGGTTTTTTCTTTTATATTTATAAGTATTTCTTTTGACATTCTAAATTAGCAGGACTTCTGCAATCACCATTGCTTTAATCTCCAAAACACTAGAAAGCTAATAAGCTAGGCTTCTGGTGACTCCGCAGCCATAACCGGAGTAATGATATGGGGAGTTATGAAGATTAAAAGATCAGTTTTTTGCTTTGTGTCCGTTTTTTTCTTAAATAATAAACCTATTAATGGTATATCCCCTAAAATTGGAATTTTGTTCTTGGTATTACTGACTTGGTCCTTAATTAATCCTGCGATAACTAAAGTCTCTCCGTCTTTAATCATGACCTGGGTTTTGGCCTGTTCAGTGGTCAATATCGGCATGGAAGTACCTTCAACCGTGGCAAAACTATCAATATCAGAAACCTGCGGCGCAATATCCAAAGTTACAAAACCGGCTTTATTTACGTGCGGTGTAACATTAAGAATTATCCCGATATCTAAATATTCCCAGCCCGAAACCTGCATCTTGGCCTGTTCGGCATTGTAGGTATATTGTGGCTGGGGATATTTTTTACCCACGATAATATTTGCCGCCTGATTATCTAATGTTACAATGCGGGGATTAGACAATATATTGGTGTCGGTTCTGGTTGACAACACTTGCAAAACTGCTTGCAACGAAGCAAAATCAAGCGTCCCGTATCTGAATCTTCCGCTGCCTGTACCATCAACAGCGGTAGTTGCGGGAAATGCATCGGGCAAATAATCTTCAGAGAAGTTACTTTTCTCGCTACCAAATGGCCAAATCGTAGGATGCTGGGCTCCGGAAACGGTTATCTGCGCTGTCCAGTCGACTCCGAGGTTCTCGGTATCGGTCAGGGTAGTCTTGATAATCTTTGTCTCGATTAAAACCTGCGGCGTTACCGCATCCAAAGTTGGCACTATTTGTTTTATTCTATCAATATTGCTAATGCTATCAGTAACCATTACTGTATTGGTGCGGTTATCAAAATTCACTCTCCCTCTAGTAGTAAGCATTTCCTTAATCGACCCCACAACAGCCTCCGCCTTAGCGAAATTCAAAGTGAAAACTTCCGTAACTAAAGGCTCCTGCGCCTTTAATTCTTGCTCTAATCTTCTTTGCTCTGACAATTTCTCGAAAGTCGTAACGGTTATAATATTGCCTTTTCGCTCGTAGCCATAACCGTAAGTCCTTAAAATTACATCGAGAGCCGTTTCCCAGGGAACATCGGTAAGCTGGATCGTAACTAATCCTGTGACCTCTGGACCGACAATAATATTAACGCCACTTTTATAAGATAGGATCCTAAGAACATTGCGGATGTCGGCATCGCGAAAATCCAATGTAACATTTCCCGGCTTAACTTCCGATTCAACCTGAATAAGTACTTCTTTTTGCGTATCTGGTTGAGCTTCGGGTGAGGACTGGACCTGAGAGTCGCTTGTCGCCTCATCTTGGGCCATTAAAAAACTGCAACTTAATACAAAAAATAATAAGAAGAATAATTTCTTCATTAACGCCCCTCCTTCAATTCAATTTCAAATCTTTCCGCATCCTTTAATAAGATAACTTTGTTTTCTTCAATCTTCAAGACCTCGAAGAGACCTATCTTATCTCCGTTTTTTACAACTTGGGTGTTTATGATAGCAAATGATTTTCCGCTTGGGTCATAGATGATACCCTCTAGATTAACTTCCGAAGCGTCGCTAAAAGGCTCAACATTTATTAAGTAGCCTTCGGGGCTAACCAAGGATAAAAATGGATCGCGCCTCCCCTTGCTGTCGTAAACAAAAGTCTCTTCTTTTTCCTCGGCAGCCATAAGACTAGCGCAACATAATAAAGCCCCTAATATTATCAAAATTCTTCTTTTCATTTGCTTTTAAAAATAAAAGTGTTAATTACCAAATTTATATTATGCTTTTTGTAATCCCTGTCGCTTGAAGTTATCTCTAAATTGCTAACGCTCATAAAAATTTCGCTATTTTCCAATACGCTCAAGAATTTCCCAAATAGATGATAACTGCCTTTCGCTTCTATGGAAATAGGTATGCGATAGTATTGCCCAGAGGGAGTCTTGAGCGCGACTTCTTTTTCTTCCTTCACGGGCCTAATCTGCAATATCTTTATCATTGAATTGTTAGCGGCGCTGGATATGTCCTGCAGAATCATTGGGATATCTTCTTCCTGTGGCACGCGCTTTTCTATGTCTGACATTTTCTTCCTGGAACTCTGCGAAGCCTCTTCAATGTGTTTAAGCAATGCCATGTCTCTACGAGTTTGGTCGATATTATTCCTGAGTTCGCTTATCTTGGGGTTAAAGTCTTTTAACCATTTAATCTGTGGCCTCATAATTAAAGTAAAATCTAAAAGCAACAACAATGCTGCGGCAACACCTAAAATTAATTTTGCATGTTTTTGCAAATCTATTTTCTTTAAGAAATCAATATTCTTTTTCTTCATTTTTCTTTTACAGTGGCCAGCAAAACAAAATCGGCGACTTCTATATTTTTGATCTGACGTCTCTTTATTGAACCGACTTCTACATCTTTAAAATCAGAATAAAAATTAGCACTATTCTTAAGGGCAGAAGCAAATTTGTTAACCAGTATTACCTCTTCGCCTCTTAAAGACACGGAACTTCCTTCGATAGTTAACGCCGTTCCGATAAAATTGACACGCCTTACCCAAACCCCTTGAGGCAAAACATCGCTTATTACGTTTAATTTCTTAGCCCAGCTTATTCTTCCTTTTTTAGTTAATTTATCTATCGACTTAATTTTCTCGGTAATTTCTTTCTGTTCGCCTTTCAAAGAATCAATCTTGTTTTTCTCTGGTAATATCTTCTGCCACTCCATATTCAAACCAAGGTATTTGACCTTCTTTGCTGCCAAGGCGCCCATCAAAATTAAATGAATCAGAATAAGCAAGACTAGAATTGCCCCGCCAAATAAAATAAGATTCTCCTTGGGAAACGGCAGTTTGAAATTTGATTCTTTTTTTCTTAATTCCTGAGGTAATAAATTTATCTCTATCATTTTATCCTAAGCGCTAAACCGATAGCGATGGACAGCTTTCTCGCCTCGGTCTCCAAGCCACCAGCAAAACTTTCACTAACTTTCAAATCTGCAGCTGGATTGAGATACTTAACTTCTACGTTTAAATTGGTCTTAATAATTTCATCGATTCCTCGCAGATACGAACCTCCGCCACTAAGATACAAACAACTAATATTAATTCCGGAGTCGGATTCGAAATAATCGAAAGAAAGCCTGGTCTCGTTAATCAGATTATTTAAAACTGACTCGCAGGCAGCTGATATCTTATCCCATCCTTCCTGAGGACTGCATTTAGCTTTATCAGCCTCTGCTAAACCTGTGCCAAGAATATTGCTTATTCTTTTAGTTAAATCGTTACCTCCGATAAAAATATCACGCACAAACTTAGGAATTCCGTTTTCTACGATACAAAGGCTAGTAAAAGTTGCTCCTAAATTAAGCAGCGCGACTGCTTTTTTCTGCTCCGCGTTTTGAACCCCAGTTGATAACCCTTGAGGCTTAAATTCTATCCTGTTAATAAGATTCACTAGGGCCAGAGAATCCACATCAATAAAATTGGCCGTCAATGATAATGGTTTTAAATAAGCCAAGCGATGTTGAATCAATTCTTTTTTTGCTGCAGCTACCAGAACCAACATTTTATTCTCTTCCGGTAGTTGCCTCATTATAAAACAATCCATGTAAACTTCGTTTAGGGGGAAGGGGATATGTTTTTCTGATTCAAAACCTATCGCGTTTTTTACTTCAGAAAGCGACATCCGAGGAAATTTGACTGACCTTGTCACTACTCCTTGACCGCCGATAGAAATATTAACAGTTTTGTTCTCAATGTTTAAATCTTTCAAAGTTTTATTAATGGAATCGGAAATATAATCTCTATCAAATGGCTTAATTGAGTAATTTATAAGCTCGGCCTTATCTTTTTCAAGCTTAATAGCCACAGCCTTTACAGATGAGGAGCCGATATCCAAACCAATATTTATACTAGGCTTCTCTTTTGGCAACAAAGCCTTCAGTCTATCCAAATTAACCTGGATGAATTCTTGATGATTGAAGTTGCCTATCTTGTTTTTAAATAAATCTTTCATATTAAGAACTATTGCAATATTAGCCTCTGTTCTCCTGCGGGTTGAACTTCAGACGGCTTCTCTATTTCAATTATCTGTTTTGCAGCAACCGGCTTTACTGGTGATGGGTCTCGTTCCTCCAGCCTCGTGCCAGAAACTGCTTTCAAACCTGATGAAGCCTTATCTTTGTCCATTGAAGCCTTCATCCAAATATTAAAAACAATTATCAATAAAAAGAAAACAACGATAAATACGCCAATCAATTTTAAAATCTTTGGATTATTGCCTGTCGAATCAGCCATTATATAGCTCCTTCCTGCCAAGTAATACGGTCAGTTATGTCGTTTGTAAAAGCGATAAAAGTTCTCATCGTCGGGAAATACGGCGGAGACTGTCCCGCGGCCATGCGAGCATCGTAGATAAAATTTCTACCATATCCATGAACCTGCTGTCCGGTAACACTATTAAACTGACCAAACGCCCCATAGAACTGGGTTATAACTCCGCCTAAAAGTGTGGCGGCGCCACGGGGATCTCCAAAATTATATTGATCTACGGTGAATACACCATTTCTTGCCATTACTGTTCCGTGGATAGATATATCATCCGGAGCAGATGTGCCGATTCTCACATCTCCACCCCAAGACAACATTCCTAAAAGATTAGTTTTATCTTCGGCCGTAGGAGGAACGTAGCCTGGTTCACCCGGCGTCCCCGAACCAGGAGTATATTCCTCGTACAAAATATTATTTTGTATGATTATATCATTTTCACTTGAAATCGTAACTTGTGAATTCTTCTGCACTGTGCCGGCTAAACTGCTTACCTCCCCATCAACATAAATAATCGTTCCTACGTCTTCAATCCCGTCGGGAACGCCGCTATAGGTATTTGTAGGACCGCCTACCGTTTGAACAGTCGTCTGCTCGTCGCCAATTACAGCTTCATCGCCATAGTCAACTGTAATAATTTTCGCGGTCGTACCTCGTGTAATGTTATAGGTCGCATTGCCATTTACATCCACGCCCATATTCATGGTGCAATTGCCTTTTACATAAATCCCGCCGGTTAAACTAGTGCCATTGTTGTTAACATAGATTCCGTTTGGCACGGTGCCAGGAACGCCACCCCAAGCCTGCTCTTGTAAATCCTGTTTTTGCACTGATGATGCCAGGACAATCTCATCTACGCCCCGGTTAAAACCAGCATTAAAAGTGGGGACATCTCTAGGAGGATTACTATCAGCATTTAATAAAACGGCGCTACCGTTGTTGTAAAATCTTGCGTTGTTATTATGCTGCGTTACTAAGCCATCAAAGGTCCCGCTGGGATTCCAGGCAAAAGAGAATCTTTCATTAGTATGTGTTGGGCCATAAAAATGGGTTCTGTTAGTAAACCACACTGTTGTGCCGCTTTCCAAGCGGTGATGGTCGGTAAAAAGTGCGTAACGGGCAAAATTATCTCTCTGCACCCTTACCGTAAAATCTCCTTTTAACACAACTTGCCTGGGAGTCGATTCCACAGTGCCAGTCGCCGTAATTGTGTAATTGTAGGGAAAATCCCATTTGTCTTCAGCTACTTCTTGAGGATTACCTTTTTCAGTTATAGTAACGTTATAATCATAGCTACCATTTCCCAATGCCGTGGCACTGACCGAATAGACTGCTTCGTCGTCGTCATTGCCGGCTCCGTTTTCAACCAAGGTAAATTGTTTAACACCTTCTTTTTTTGTATAATCAACCAAAAAACCTATACCATTTCCATTGCCGATATAATTTGGATTCTTGGTCAGACGGTTTACCAGCGTATTCGGGTTAGTGTTATTAACTGTAGTAAGCATATCTGTATTTATGAAAAGATCTATTTTGTTTAACCCTACATTAGCTCCTGCCTCAGCGAGAAAAAATGCCTGGATGGAAGCTTTTTCCTTACTGCCTGCGTATTTTTCTCCTACACTCCTTAAAATAAATATGCTGCCCAAAATTAACAAAACCACAATTACTAAGAATGCTATAATTAAAGCGATTCCTCTAGGTTTTCTGAATAGCATGCATACCTTCCTTCTTATCCTCGGTTTCTCAAATACAAATTTGAACCAATGCTTTTCGTAATCGTTCTACCAAATACCGTGTCTTTGCGGGCTGTTATTTCCAGGCTGACAAAGTCAGTAGAGCGGCTCACCTGAAAATCTACAATGTTATTGGCGTACAAATCTTCCCTCACCATATTATTACTGGCATCCAAAACCCTTCTTATAAACTGATTATCCGCATTTATAAGATATTGGATTTTATAATCTAAATATTGGCAAGTATCTCCGGGGGCTTCGCAATCAGGATCTTTATTGGCCCAAAGCATGGGGGCCCCCCACTGGAGATTGCCTGCCCCATCGGTGACATCACCGTCGTTATCATGGTCTACCGGAACATAGAATATTAAAATATCTGAACTGTTTTGACCTGCGCCATCTTGGATAGCAACCTTGGCTGCGTCTGCTTGGTCAAAACCTGATTCACGCAGTTCTTTTGTGACTCTGGTTATGGCTTTGCGCAGGTCCTGCTGAAGCTCAATCTCAACATCAGTCTCATACCAAGAATTCCTTCCCACAGCCAATATAGACAAAATACCCCCCATAATGATCAGGAATAAAAAAGAAACTATCAATACCTCAACTAATGTAAAAGAATTATCTTTCTTTAGTGTAATCATTTCTCTGCGATATAGGTTACGATTGCTGCTGGCGAATCTAAACTGTTATTTACGATGAGGGTGTCTTCACCGGTATCCCACTGCCCATTCAAATTTCTGTCTTCTCCAATAATCAGACCCCTGGATTGGCGCCAGCTCAAAGACACGGTAATCTTTATCAATTCAGGGTTGGTATCATCGACGTAGCTAACACCTATGCCATTTAATCCGGAAGGCGTAAAAGATACTCTGTCATATTCTGCTTTTATGTTGGCGTAGGTATGCCCCTTTATCTCTTCTGCTTTTGCCTGGATAGCATTCATAGCGACAGAGGTATTCCGCATTAGCTCAGTTAGCTGCATACAGCTTATATAACTTGCCAGAAGCCCTACCAAAACTAGCGCCAAAACTAACGCCGCAATCATTAACTCCATGAGCGTAAAGCCTCTAGAAGATAAAAAATTACCTGTCTTTCGGACTGTAGGCATATTAATATATAACCTTTTCTGTGAGTTAGGGAAAGATTAAATTTCTGTAATCTATTTTACTGCAATAGATTAAAAAGTCAATGACTTTTATCGAAATTGTCTTATTTTCAAATCTAATAATTGCTCTTTTGCGTAAATATGGTCGGGTTTTAACTTAAGAACTTTTTGCCACATCTTCTTGGCGTCAAGAAGATTACCCATCCTAAAATATAATGCCCCAAGGTTATAATGGGCATCGGCGTATTCGGGATCTAAATCAATGGCCTTTTTAAAAGCCCTCTCAGCATAATCCCAAAGACCGTACTTGCTAAAAAGGATTCCTAAGCCTAAAAGCGTATTCATTATACAATCTCTATTTTTAATTACCTCCAGGTATTCGTCCTGGCTAGGTTTCGGCAGGATAAATAAATCAGAAGACTTAATATCCGGACCCAAAACCAATAGTATTTGCTCCATAGCCTGCCTGTTCTTATTTTGCTCTAGATAAACCTTTGCAATATTAAAATGTACCGAAGGCAAATCTGGGTTAATTCCCAAAACAAACTTAAATTTATTGAGAGCCTCTTCGTAGCGTTTTAAGGACGCATAACAGTAGCCGATGGCATTATGGATATTTGTTAAATCCTCGTCAGGAAAATTTTTTATTATCTCTTGGTATCTTTCAATCGCCTTTTCATATTGACCCATATCAACATAAACATTGGCTATATTGACCTGGACCGTAAAATAACGGTCATTAAGTCTTTCGGATTTTTGAAATTCATCTAAGGCATCTTCCCACCGGTTGCTATCTAGATAGAAATTGCCTAAATTATTATGAACCTCCCAACTGTCAGGTGAAAATTTCAAAATGTACTTATATAAAGTCTCCTTGTCCCTCCAAATCTCATTCTGTCTAAAAGTAACAAAACCGAAAAAGAGCAAAAATAATGTAACGATAAAAACGAATATCCTTTTGGGGAAATTTCTTTTAAGCAGGCTCGTGCAAATAAAAAAGAAACCTATGCAAGGTAGATACAAAAAATGGTCTGCCACAAAAGCGCTTATCGGATATATTCCCGATTGCGGAAATAAAAATACGAAAAACCAAACCGAAAAAAACCACATAGTATGATGTTTTTTCCGTAATAAAATTATTAAAACGACCAACATAATAACGCCTAGAAAAGAAAGCAACATTGTTGGCTCAAATATTGACCGCGGCATAGAAATCATACGCTTCATATGAATGTCAAAAGGAAATACTAAAATTCTTAAATAAAGCATAATCGTTTTAAAGAAAATTAAGATGCGGCTATGCAAAAGGAAATGGCCGGTTTCCAAAGGAAGGGAATAAAAACTTAAAACCGTCAACCTAAGGCTTATGTAGATAATATCGATTAAAACAAAAGGAATGTACCTGCGAATAAAACTTTTGATATTTTTTAAGCTAAGATTATTAAAGGCGATGTCGTAGAATATAAGAATTACCGGAAAAATTATAGCCATTTCTTTGGATAATAAACTCAGGATAAAACATAAAACAGAAGCAACATAACAAATCTTCCTATTTATTCCAAAGTATTCAGAATATTTTATAAATAAAATTAAACTAGATAACAGAAATAAAGCAACCATCAAATCTGCCCGTCCAGATATATAACTAACAGATTCAACGGCAAGAGGATGAAGCAAGAAAAATAAACTCGTAACTAAAGAAATCCGGGCATCCTGACAAAAAATAAATATTAACAAAAAAACCAAAAGTGCCGTCAAGATATGCAAAAACACATTTGTTATATGGTAACCCAGAGGATTGAGCCCCCAAATATGATAATCAAACATATAGGAGATTGTTTGCAGGGGCCGGTAATAATTAGTAGGGACAACGCGATAAAAAAGATTAACCTTAAAACTCATTTTAATATTTTTGAAGTCTTTTATCAGGTGGCTTTTCAAAACTAAAGCTTCATCATCCCAGAGAAAAGGATTAAATAAAGAATTAAAATAAACGGCCGCACCCAATAAGATTATTATCAGGATTGAAACTATTATTTTCTGCTTAGGATTTAAATTATACATGCTTATTATTTAAGGAAGGGAAATCTTGGTTAAACCCTAGGATCGGTCTCGCTAACATCCTCGGATGTTCCATGATGGACTATGCCATTCTCATTTATGAAAAAATGCCTTTTCCCAGTCATAGCGTTTTTAGGGTGGGCTCTAAGAGCAAAACCTGTTCCATCATCTTCTACTGCGTATTTGAACCAATACCCATTATGGGAAGTGGCCGGGCTTGCGGCATTGGCTATATGGGACTCAATAAATGGCGGGTTAGCCAAAGGGATAGTAATTGCGCTCAGGCTCGCAGGAAACTCTTCTTGCTGTAATACATATATTGAAAGCCCATTATGTATAGTCTTGCAAGCCATAATAGCCGTTGATTCATTGGTATTTAGCTTGGTTCTTATCATATTGGGCATAAGGATAAGCGCCAATATAAGAATGATCCCTACGGTTATCATTATCTCAATTAAAGTAAACCCCGCACTTCGTCCCGACGATAAGCCCGAACGAGACTTTCCTAAGGGTTTCTTAATTGTGCCTCTTCTTCCCTGATATAAAAAACAAGGTATTGCGAAGGGCAGGGTGAATGCTTTTTTATTTCTCATGATATACAAAAAGTTATATATTTTCTAGCCATTCTAAATTATGTTAATTTTACCTTAAATTAATAAAAAAATCAAGAAAAAAGACATCTCGAAGTTTATATTCTGAAAGTCTTTATAAAACTTATGATATAGACCTTCACGGGTTAACGCAAGACTCGGAAGTAAGAACAGCTCCTGTCACAACTGCGTAGTTATTGCTGCCCATTCTACCGCAGGGAGTTGCAGCAGCCATCACTGTATAACCATCGCCATTCAAATCTAAATAAGCATACGTATAACCCTGAATAGTCTGGCCGTCATAATTACGAGTTAAATATGGCGGGGTGACATCTGTTAAATCTGACTCAGCCAAAGGATATTCTCCATTAGCCGCCAAAAACATCTCGCAAGCAGTGGAAATCGTTTTTAATGTCGCTTTGGCAGTAGATTCGTTTGCGGTTATTTTGGAACGCAAAAGATTAGGAATAGAAACTGCGGATACGATACTGATTATAGAAACAACCATCATTATTTCCATAAGAGTAAATCCCATTTGAGAATTATTTTTAGTATTATTTATACATCTCTCTAGCAGAATAAATGCTTTTTTGCCTTTGTTATCATACATATTACCACTCTTTATTAAATATTATTGGTTTTTATAAATCTATAATCCCGTAACTAACTCGTCAAGGACATAAATGCAACTTTAAAAAGTCATTTAATCTTATTGAATTTTTTTATCTGAATTAACATGCCCTTCTTCAATTTATGCTCGGAGGCAGTGGTCGTCAAAAAATATTGCGGGTTTAAGGGGTCAATAAAACCAAATCTAACCTCACCCAAAAAAGGATTATAAATCAACGCCAGGTTTTTGTTAATCATTAAATACCATTTCCTTTTCAGAACCCACTCATCATAATCTTCATCTTTTATAAAAGCTAAACCGGTTTTATAATCCACCTTGTAATTCTTTATGTCACTATCTAAATTTTGTATCTTTCCATTTATATACTTATTTTCTAGGGAATAACCGGTTTCGGCAAAAAAGTTCCGGGGCGCCTCTTTTCTGCCATCCATCAAATTTACTAGGCTTATGCCATCAATATCCTTTGGAACTTCCAAGCCCATCATTTCCAATATCGTCGGATAGATGTCAAAGCTGCGGACCAAGTTGTCTATCTTACGAGGAATATAGCCTTTTCCCCAGAAACCTAATACCGTTTTGTTGCACCACAGGTAATTAAAGTTAGAGCCGTGCGAAATAGCTTTGTTAACCGCATCCCAACCATCGCCATGATCAGAGTGTAAAACAAACAAAGAATTCTCTAATAATTGACTTTTTTTAAAAAACTCCAAAAGCTGACCGACTTGCCCATCGGTCATAGCAATACCTTTTTCACTAAAATCAATTAAATTCCGGTTACGATTGTATGGGAAGGCAGGAAAATAAGGATAATGGTTAGAACACAGATGAATGACTATAAACTGAGGCTTATCCCGGGGAAGATTATTAATTTCTTTGATTACCCTGTTAACAAAAACGCGGGGATTGTAGGCAACATGCGACCTATTATATGCTAACGGATAAAGTAAATAATTACCGAAATTTGTATAAAGCATTAAGTTTGTGATGGCGTAATCAAAAAACGTGGCCAAGATATAATCGGTCACTCCCATTTTAGGATGAAACAGCTTATCAAAACCGTGAATATTGCGAATAATACTGAAGCGCACCTCATCGGTATAATGGGATGAAAAATAGTTATGTTCTTTCAGTAAATTACCAAGATACAGGTTGGTAGGATTTATATGGTAATCTTCTAATAAATTGTCTCTGATACCGTTATTAATAGGATAGCGGCCGGTCAAAATAGCATTATATGACGGGTATGTCCTGGCAAGAGGAGACCAGCTGTTAGTAAAACATACACTACGTTCTAAAAAATCCCCAATATTTGGCGCCAAGTCTTTATGAAAACCCCAGTTTTTCGTAAGGCGATTATACTGGATAGAATCTACACCCAATAAAATAACATTATTCTTTTGCGTAAAAGGCCTTAATCTTGTCTGCCCTGCTAAAGAATCTAACGATAAGATAACAAGGACACACAGTAAAGGAAGAGTCAAAACAAAAAAACCTTTCTTGCGAGCTGCTAGTTTAGCAGTAAATAGAAATAATGCTAAAAAATAAAATCCCAATAAAAACAAGAACCAAGTATGGGGGACGCGGGGAAATGGCAACAAATAAAGAAGAAAATGCTTAAATGCTGAACCAAAAAAAAGAAATGAATTTAAGCCATAAATAAAATTTAAGAAAAAGTAATAATTGCCCAAGATAAACCAGCGCCTAAAATGTCTATTTTTTAGGCTGGGCCAATTTGAGTTCTCCAGGAAAAAATCCAAGACATAATTGAAATAAAAAAAGACCGCAAAATAACTTAAGAGCAAGATGGAAATTAAATATACTGCCGGGGGAGTAAGAATCTTTAGCAAAGGTAAACTAATTAATAAAGAAAAGTCTTTGGCTCGGGGGAAAAAAATCCTAAAACACCATAAATTTTCTAAAGTTTCTATAAAAAGAAGGACAAAAACCAAGCAAAATGTCTTTCTTATCAATGATCTTGACTTAACCATAATATTAGAGTCTTATACGCTCCTTTAAGAAGAATGGGCGAAGATAACTATCTTCGCCCATTCTTAAGTGTAAAATAACTTTACACCATGATAGTTTACTGCTGCGGAGAACCCGGAGTCAAAACTCCTCCTGTGGTAATCGTGTAAACAATACCGCCTGTTGTGGATTGGGGATTTGCAACTATCGAATAGCCGCCAGCAGTCGAAGTACAATCAAAGGTATACAAATTACGGATTGCGTCGTCGCAATAATTCTCGTTTAGATAAGGTGGAGTAACGTTCACTAAATCAGCTTCAATTTCATCTGTGAGAGGGTAATTACCTTGATGCCCTGCAGCATAAGACTCCATAGCAGTAGAGATTGTCCTTAAGGTTGCCTGCGCGCTAGCTTGCGCGGCAGTCAATCTTGCCCTTAGCAAGTTAGGAATTGCTATTGCAGCTAAGAGAGCGATAATTGCTACAACTATCATGATTTCAACCAATGTGAAACCTCTCTTATTCTTTTTCATTTTACTAGCCTCCTTCCAGGCTTTAGATTTGACTTTTTCTTCGGCTCTCTCTTTGGCCAAACGAAATTATGATTTTAACTATAATGCCTGCACGCTGTCGCTTCAAGACTTTCGTCTAATTCCGCTTTGCTCAAAGATCCAAGCTTTCAAAGAAGCCACAAGCCAAACTTAAGTGTGTATTTTAGCACCTAATATTTCTGTTGTCAAGTAAATAAAAAACCTATTCTCCGTATTAAGAATAGGTTTATCTTTTGTCTTGCTATTAGAATATAACGCTAAAGCTAGCCAATACTTATGTTACTTATAAATAATATAATACCGTTTAAAACTACCCTATTCTCCTATAATGGAGTCTTTTATTAATACAAAATAAAGTATACCATAAAAATGGCAAAAAGTCAATCTTTCGGAATGCTCAAATGGCAAGCTTACCTAACGACAAGTGGGCCTGCCCGATGGCGGGCAAACATCGGGGTTTGTTTTTTTCATCGACCTGGTTTTACGCATATAATCTCCTCTGGATAGCGACTTCTCCAGCCAAACATATAAGACAATAAAAAGATAACGGCTCCCCATTTCCTTTATCTTGAGTTTGGATACGCCAACTGAGCGGTTAGTCCATGAAATCGGAATCGTCACGTAATTATAGCCGCGCACTATTGCCTTTAGCGGCATTTCTACGGTCAGATTAAAATGGTACGAAAGCAAAGGCTGCATACCGTCGATAACCTCTCTTCTATAAGCCTTAAAAGCGTTTGTAATATCATTGTGATCTAAAGTAAAAAGCAGCTTAATAAAAAAATTAGCCATACGATTGAGTACATATTTGTGCACTGGATAACCGTGGATATGCGCCCCTTTGATAAACCGAGAACCAAATACGCACTCCGCGCCTTTTTTCAATTCCCTGTAATACGCTAGTATATCATCGGGAGAATCAGAAAGATCAGCCATCACAACTACTATAGTATCACCATAGAATTCTTCCAACCCTTTACGCACTGCAAACCCGAAACCGCGAGGCGCAGTATTATTGACATAACGCATTACGGGATATTTTACGCAAAGCTCCTTTAAAATCCGCTCTGTATGATCATTACTATTATCATTAACCACTAAAATTTCATAATCAGTGATATTCTCTAGCGCAAACCGCGAGATAATAGCCTTGCAGGTCGTAGCGATACACCCGCCCTCATTATGGGAAGGAATAATAATTGAAAAAAATATATTATTTTTGGACATAGCTAAAATATTATTTTAAATTATTCCTTGAGACTGATGTAATTTATTATGCAAGAATTAGCATAAGTAGAAAAAGATTTTATATCCATTTTACACTTTTTAGAATATAGGGCCTTATTAACATCTTGGAAAATAAACGATTACCAAATTAAAAAGTGCTAAAATCAATATTGCAATAATATTGACTTAGTATATAATATAATCACGATGAATTCAAGGCTAAAAGAACTAACCAAATTAGTTCCAGCAAAACACTTAATTTTTATCATGCCACTTTGGTTTGTTATTTTTGACTTCCTTTTGTCCGCCTCTTTTACCAATAATTTATTGAGATTCATCTTTGGCAACTATTTTTTATCATCGTTTTTATTATTTTTGATATTTTGCTTGTTAATTTTCATTTTTATTTCCCCGGGCCTGATCCAAAAAAAACATAATCTAGCCTACTCTTTAATTATTCTTCTTCCTATCATTCTTCTATCTTTCTGGTCAGTGCAAAAAACCAATATCACGATACTGATGCCTTTTCTAGTGGTATTTGCAACTCAAATAGTTTTCTATAAAATATTATTTTATAGAAAAAACTTAAACATGGAGAGCGACCCGCGCAAGGAAAAGATTGCATTATTAATTATCATTATTTTATACTTTTTTATTTTTAGCTACATAAGCATATGCATATTCGATGCCCTTGACTTCTTCAACCCGAAGGATTTTGGTCTTTTTAACCAAATATTCTGGAATACTATACATGGTAAATTATTCCTAAATTCCACCTATGGCTCTCACTTTGCATGCCATAACTCTTTGTTTTTTCTCCTTCTTGTCCCTTTTTATTATTTATTTCCCCATCCGCTTACTTTGCTTGTATTAAAAATAATGTTATTATCGCTTTCCGCAATCCCCTTTTATCTAATTACAAAAGATATCCTAAAACAAACCAGCGCCTTGCCTCTAGTCGTTACTTTTTTGCTGTTCCCATATATAGTTGGGCAGAACTTTACGCCTCCGCACGAAATGGGCTATGCTCCATTCTTTATATTATTTACATTCTATTTCTTTCAAAAGAAAAAAATCATACCTTTTTTTATTTTCTTATTAATTACTGTTTCAATAAAAGAAACCTTGGCATTCCTTGCCGTGATGTTTGGCTGCTACGCATTTTTAAAAAAGAGGGGTATTGTATGGATCGCGTATCCTATCCTGATAGGAATTACGTGGTTCATCGCTTCAATGGGAATAATAAATTATTTTCAGGAATTATATCAGCCCCATAGTGATTCAGCTTGGTATTTTGTTTATTTAAAAAAGATTTTCTTGATAGAAAATAACGGCGGGCCTTTAACACCGATCGCCCAGCTACTTTTAAATTCGAATATAGCACATTGGCATATCTTAAAACCTATTCTTTTGTTCTTTTTTTCCCTGGGATTGCTACCTGCTTTATTAGGTTCGGCAACTATTCTTGGATTGCCAGAGCTTATGATTAATCTTCTGGCCTGCAACTCAAATATGTTCTCACCTATATGGCATTATAATACCACCCTTTCCTGTTTTATTTTAATAGGCACTATACAAGGGATCAAAAAAATTTCTTATTTTGCTTCCAATAAAAAATATCTTCAGCTTACCGAGCACAAACTACAGTTATTGCTCTCTATATTCATCCTTTCTTGTACCATTGTTCAATCATATACATGGCTTGAACACGGAAAATGTAAAAGAGATACGGCATATATCAAGGAGGTAAAAGAGGCTCTTTCTTTTGTTCCCTTAAATGCTTCCATAAGCGTTCCTGTTCGCATTGCCATAATTGTCTCAAGCAGAGAGAAATATTCAATAGCAGGAACTGATTCAGGCGAAGATTATGTTTTAATAGATAGTTTAGACACGGAAAAAAAATTAAAAACAAATATTGATTTTAATTATAACGAGATATACCGGAAAGAATCTATAATATTGTATAAAATAAAAAATAAAAAATCGGAGGACTACCCTTAACATCGAAAACGTCAAAGGTAGTAAAAGGTACCGCGGCTTTGCCTGTTTGGTTAATTTTGATCAATGTGACTATGAATTCGGTAGGATTACTCGCCTTCTAGGTCCTTGGTCACCTCTGAGACGACTTTCTCGTCGATATTGGTCAGTTTTCTACCGAAGCCTGTCAGGAGCGCAAGGTCGCAGATATGGTTTATCCTACGGGGTATGCCGCCGGATTTCTCGTGAATCGCCTTAAGGGCGCCTTCCGAAAAAATGTGCTCTTCCCTGCCTGCTATCTTTAACCTGTGCAATATATAATTATGAGTATCTTCCTGATTCATATGGCCAAGATGGCATCTTATGGCAACTCTTTGGGAAAATTGCTTGTTGTTATCTATACTTTCTTTTAACTCGGGTTGACCTAACAGAAGCAGGGTTAAGAGAAATCTATCCTCTAATTGAAAATTCAATAAAAGCCTTAAGCCCTCCCAGACCTCTTTGTCCTCTATGACATGGGCTTCGTCTATAATCACCACTGTCTTTTTGCCATCCTTCATGTTGTTTTGCAGAACCTTATTCATTTCATCCAAGACAACATTAGTTAATACCTCAGTCTTTTTTGAAGGCAGGCCGCTTACCCCTAAAGATGTCGCAACGGCCATCAAAAGCTCCAAGTAAGACAACTGGGGATTGCTTATATACCCAACCCTGTATATGTCTTTACTTAACTCCCGAAGCATGGTCCTTCCCAGGAGAGTCTTTCCGCAACCAAAAACCCCGGTCATTAACGCCGCTCCCTTCTGTTCCTTAACAGCGTAAAGTAATCTGTAGAGCCCCTCCTCGTGCTGAGAAGAATGGTACAGAAACCGCGGGTCGGGAGTATTCTCAAATGGCTTTTCTTTTAATCCCCAATAAGCTTCGTACATTTTTATCCTTTAAAAAAGATTATAGTATAACCTTTGAAATTATCAATAGAAACTTCAAGAGTTTTGCCCCGACGCCAGAATGCCACGTCCGTAAGAGCATGGATGATTGGCATTCTGGGTCGGGGTTCCGACCTCCGAAGGCTCCGACGTTTTCAGTACGGAATCCCGACAGAATCATCGGGGAGCGTCGGAACCATAAAAAAGATGCTGCTACCGTTAGGACATAGTACTTCACTATTTTGAAACAAATCTCACAAAAATAGGATTGGAAATAACCTGATAAAAATTATTACCGCTTTTTATCATTATCCGATAATAAATCTTTTCACCAGGCGAAAAATAGTCATCTTGGTATTTAACTCTGAAATTCGAAGATTCGCTGTTAAATGTTTGAATCAATTTTCCGTTCCTTACCAACCGTATCTCTATCGGCTCCTCTGGCGCATTGCTGCAAGAAGTTTCAATAATAACCTCTGGCCTGGAATTTATTTCGATCTCTTGCCCCATCAAACCAAATGTATTGTTTTCTCCGTCGGAGATTACAAATTTATCCAGGCTGAAATCATTTGTGAGATTATTTAATTTTGCGTACATCATGCCGTTTTTTAATGCCCTGATAACATCGTTTTCTGTCAAGCTATTAAGCAGGAGCATAGTCTGGATTCTGGATAAATCCTTTTGATCTCCGTGGTAATCTATCTCTCCTATCACCCAAATTGGCGCCCTTTTGCCCAAGCAATGAGCCAAAAGAATCTCATCCCAAATATCGTCCACCCTGGCGATGGAACGATTCTTATCAAACATCACAGCCGAACCGGTGTAATTTTGCGCATATTTCAATTCTTCTTTATAAGGGAACGTGCAAACATTAACCCCTTTTACCCTGTCAAGATTCTCAGCTTCTGGATGGCACCAAAATACAAGGCCGCCTCTTCTTGTTGCATAATCTATCAAATCCTGATAAGGTTTTGTCCTCTTGTCTTTGCTGTAGGCGTTAAATCGGGAAACACTAAATTGCATATTATTGACCAAAAAAATAACACCAAGAAGCAAGAATAAATAACCATAATTCCTGTAAGCAATTTTTTTCTTGAATTTTATTATTAAAAAAATCCCCGAGAAAATAATCAGTAGCGGCCAAAGCCTAATGATATTACCTTTATACAAAGGCAACAAACTATAATTTGCTATAATTGGCAGATATCTATAGTCGCTTGCTTTTTCCATCCCGATGACCAGCATCTGTTTGTGCCAGTTATACAAAGTCAGGTCTTCGCCTAAGAAATTACCTTGCCAATAATAAAATGGCACAACTTCAACCGCGGGCACAAAAACTATTGCGGGGTATTTATCTTGGAGATTCTTTATTGCCGCCAGATATTTTGCTATGCCGAATCTAAATACGGAAGAATGCTCTACCCTTCTTTTTATGATATTTTCTAGGGGCCTTACGCCATATTCCCATCTCCTCAATGCTGTGTCGGAGAATATTAATACCTGGATGTTCTTTTCTTTAGCCTGCTTTACGATTTCTTCAAAAGAGTATGCTCCATCGCTGATATTAGTTTGGATATGGATAGCGGCTGGGACATGTTCATAAGCCTGAGCGGTAGAATTAGTGGAAATAAAAAATATGGAGAGAAAAATAAAAGAAGCTATTATTTTATGATTCATTGCGTTGCCGAGGGGATTTAAGTCTTCGTTCAATAAATCCTATAGCTTTTATCCCCATAAAAACTCCCATGGATAAAAGTACTAGAAGAATAAAGGCAAATTCTATCGGGATGAGAATAAACAGGAAAGCCATAATACCAAAATAGACGCCGATGAAATAAAGCAGCATAACCACATGCTTGTGCGTCACGCCCATACTTAATAATCTGTAATGGATATGTTCTCTGTCGGGCTTGAAAATATCTCTACTGGAAAGTAATCTTCTGAATATTGAAAGCGCGGTATCATAAATTGGGATAGCCAAAACAGTAATCGGTATCAACAAGGCTACGGTGATAGCCATTTTATTTATGCCTTGGATAGAAATCACTCCTAAGACAAGCCCTAAGAACATGCTGCCTGCATCGCCCATAAAAATTTTGGCTGGGTAAAAATTATATCTTAAAAACCCCAGACAACTTCCAATTAAAGCTAAGCATAGCAAAGCAGAAACAATATCATTCTTAAATAATGCGATTACCAGCATAACTGTCGAGCCTATTACTGTAATTCCTGCGGCTAATCCATCTAAACCGTCAATCAAATTTATAGCATTGATCAACGCGACTATCCAAACAATTGTTACAATAAAGCTCAGAGGATAAAATAATGTTATCTCTCCGCCAAAAGGGTTAGTTATAGATTCTACTCTGATGCCTGATAAAAAAACAATCAGGGCGACCATTATCTGGCCGAAAAGCTTGACCGAAGCAGGCATATCTCTTGTATCGTGTAAAACTCCAAAAATTACTAATGCAAAGCTACCTATAAGAAGGCCTGGCAGATTCATCAACAGGGCGTTGCTGAAATTTTGATCCAAGGCCAGTACGACTAAAACAGCTATGCTAAAAGCAATAAAGATAACTATCCCACCTAGAGTCGGAGTGGGTTTTTCGTGCAGTTTTCTGGAGCTAGGAGTATCAACTAATTTAAATCTGTTGGCAATCTTGATAAAAAATGGCGTGAGAAAAAAAGACAGGCCAAAAGAAATTATTAAAACTAAAAAGGAATTTTTATAGCTCATATTCTGATTTTATTTTGCGATTACCAAATAATCCCTGTCAACGGTAATAATCTTAGCGTCACCGAAACCGCTTTTAGTCAATAAATCCTTTACTTGCTTTAGCGTATAAAAATAAACCGGACAACCTAAAAGTTTCAGACGAATCACTCTAACAATATTTCTTAGCCTCCACTTGGCGGGAAAACTAATTATCGCCTTCCCCAGGCATATGCTCCTGATCTTCTTCAATACCTCAAGAGGATTTTCCAAGTAATCGAATAGCCCTATCGCCAGACAAATATCAAATTTATCATCCGGAACGTATCTCCTAAAATCTGAATTGACAAATTGGCAGATCTCGATTACCCCTTTGTCTCTTGCTAACTTTTTGGCTTTATTTAACATCTCCTCGGAAAAATCCAATGCCACGATCTTCTTCGGCTGTCTTTTTGCCAAGTTAATCATATACATCCCCGGGCCGCAGCCGATATCGAGGATTTTTTTATCCTTTATATCTTCGCACTCTTTTAATGTAAGCCCGAAACGTATCTGAATCGAGCGGCGAAATATAAAATCAAGCCATTTCCAAATTAGCTTTTTATCCTTATCGTAGATGCTATCGTATTTTTCTACCCTTCCCTGAAAAAATGTTCTTACTTTACTTGTCTCAAACAATGCCCAATACCTCCTTAACTGTGGAAAATTGAAAGTCTCTGACTAAAGTCCTTATTTTCTTCTCTGCCTTATCTAAATTTGCATAATGCACCAAATGCCTTGATATTGGCATCTTGATCCGCGGCTGATCAGGATCAACTTCCCAAGGATGAATATAAATGTTTGCGGGCTTATTTTCTTTATTTAGCGATCTTAACGCCGCTTTTATAACCCAATAAGGAAAAATTCTTAAATATGCTCCTCCTCCCACGGGCAGATTGTAATTAAGAATTCTGTATGTCGAAGGAGGAAATTCTACTAGACCGTCTTTTATTTTATACGGAAAACGTCCGGCCTTCGGCATCCCATATCGAGGATGCTTAACCGGGAAAACGCTGCAATCGTATTTTATCCCTTGGCTTACTAAAATATCCAGCGCCCATAGAGATTTTTCGGTAATAGAAAAATCCGGAGCGCGAAAACCAATTATTCTCTTATTTATTATACCACTTAAAAGCGAAATTGCATCCTTAAGATTTTTTGAAAACTCTTCCGGAGTCTGTTTATAAATTACGTCGTGATTAAAACCGTGCGTTGCAATCTCGTGGCCTTCCTGATCCATCCTTCTGATAAGCTCGGGGAACCGCTCTGCGATACATCCCAAAACAAAAAACGTAGCTTTGGCTTTCGCCTCTCTAAATATATCTAATAGTCTCATGGTGTTATTAAAGGCCCTGTTGGCATATTTGTTGAGGTCCGCATTCTTTAAATAATCATCTATCCCGCTTATATGGTACCATTCTTCAAGGTCAACCGTTAAGGCGTTTATCATAATCTTATATTCTTAAAAACCAGCTCCTCGTAAACATTCAAAATATCAACTACCATTTTAGCACTGGAAAACCTATAATCAACAAATCTTCTTGCTTCTTCAGACATCTGCTTCCTTAAATTATGGTCTTGGGCCAGCCTTATTATTGCCTGCGATAAAGCATCGGTGTCCCGAGGAGAAACTAAAAATCCGGTTTTATTTTCGCTAACTACATCAATAATGCCGCCTATTTTGGTGGCCACGACCGGTTTTCCCGCAGCTTGAGCCTCTAATAAAACTCTTCCCATGCCTTCGTATAAAGATGCCAAACAGACAATATCAAAAACCTGCAATAACTCCGGGACATCTTGCCTCGGGCCCAAAAATAATATCTTATCCTGAACCCCTAGTTTCTGAGAAAGTTTTTCCAAATCTTCTTTTAGCTCCCCTTCTCCGACAAAAATGAATTTTATCCCGCTTACATGTTGAGCAACTTTCGGGATGGCTTCGATGACATAGTCATTACCCTTGCCTTCTTCTAGACGGCTTACTACACCCACGATAAAATCATCTTTGCTTAGTCCCAAAACTTGTTTTTTCTCGGTAATATTTATATTTATTCTGAATTTCTCGACTTCTATACCGCTATAAATAGAAACCGAATTCTCTTGCCTGCTAATGTTTGCTTTGATAAATTCCTGCCGTAATGATTCAGATATATAAATTATCTTGTCTGTGAATCTCGCCGAAACCAGCTCCAAAAAGTAATAAAATTTCTTCTGAAAATAATTTAATGTCCCGTACTTAAATACACAGCTATGCTGAGTATGGATGATTATGGGAACCCGACAAATATTAGCAGCGGCCCGGCCAAGTATGCCCGCTTTTGAATTATGGGTATGCACAATCTGAAAATCTTTCTTGTTTATCAAGATTATCAACTCGATCAAAGCCAACAAATCATAAAAAATATTTATCCTGTTTGTTAAGTGGGTAATCATATTAAGCGTCAAATTATTTTTCTTTGCCTCTTCTACCAATGGACCCTCGGAACCGCAGGCGAGTTCGGTCTGATATCTATCCTTGGGCAGGCTCATCATGGTCAATAATGTATTTGTGCCCGAGCCGCCGATTACTCCACGGGTATGAATATGCAAAACTTTTATCTTTGTTTTTTCCTTCTCGCTCATTTCTTAATATTCTCCAAGAATATTCTTTCTGTCCGGGTAATGATTTTATCCAAAGAATACCGATTCATAGCAAATTCTCTGCATTTTTCTTTTGAATAAACGCCTTTAAAAGTATCGAGAAACTTCCCTGTTCCTTTGGCTATGGCTTCCGCATCTGTGCCTTCAAAAAGAAATTCACGGTTAAATTCATCCAATATCTCTATTGTTCCTCCGACGGGAGTTCCCAATACGGGAATCCCCGATGCCAAAGCCTCAATACTTACCAAGCCAAAATGTTCAATATATTTGGTGGGCAGGATAAACAAATCGCTTGCCTGGTAATGCTTAACCAAATCCTGCTCCTTGAGTTGCCCCGTGAATTTTACAAGATTATCTAGCGAAAGCTTTCCAACTAATTTTTGTAACTTGATCTTAAGCCTTCCCTCTCCGATAATTATTAAGTATAAATCCTTATATGTTTTAGACAGGGAACAAAAGGCATAGATTAAATTATCGATCCCCATCCTTGGGACGAGGTTCCTGGCAGTCACCAAGATGAATCTATCCTGGGGCATATTTAACTGCTTTCTTAAATCCTGCTTGTTTTCAGTCGGCTTAAAAACATCTGTATCAACGCAACCGGGGATTATGTGGATTCTGTTTCCATCCATCTTGTAAAATCTGATTAATTTTTCTTTGGAATATTGGCTAGCCACAATTATAGCATCTGAATGCTTAAGCGCAAAACTCTCTACGGCTTTCATTATAAAAAATACAGGGCTAAGAATAATCCATTTTAAAATATTTAAAGGCTTACTTATTTTAACTTCTTGAATATTGTTTTTGACTTTGAATTCCTCAAACCACGAAGAATGGTAACGATATATTTTAGATATCTTGGCTAAATCTCGGACACATAAAGCAGAAAAAGCTGAGAAAGGCTGATTGAACACAATCAAATCCGGATTATTTTTTCTCAAAAAACTCCGCACAAAGTTTACGATATTAAAAAAAGAAACAGCTAAAGCAAAAAAATTATTGAACCAATTTACCCTATAAATATCTATCCCAGATATAAACTCATTTTCTTTTAGGCCCTTATCTTTTCTTGTAATGATAGAAACCTTATGTCCTCTCTTGACCAAACCGGAGGACGAAAGATAAACTATCTTTCCTGCTCCTCCCACAACCGGATAAAATACCTCTGTTATTTCTAAAATATTCATATCTTAGCTATCTAAATATTTTTGCGCCCACAATTCAAAAACTAACAAAGCCCAGATTTGGTGGGTTAGCACCTTTTTGCCTTTAAAATGCAGATCCAGGACTTCGGAAACATATTCCGGATTAAAATATCCTCTCTTTTTTATCGCTTCGTTGCTGAGGGAATCTTTGACAAAATCCCTCAGGTCTTCTTTTAACCAATCAGCCAGAGGAACCATAAAGCCCTGCTTTCTTTTATTAATTACCTCTTGAGGCAAAACATTATTCAGCGTCTTCTTAAAAAGGCTTTTTAATTTTAAACCCTTTAACTTTACCGAAAAAGGAATGCCCGCGCAAAGCTCCATTAACTTGTGGTCGCATAATGGCACCCTTAATTCAAAAGAATTCGCCATAGACATTCTATCGGCCATAATCAAAAGATCGTCGGGAAGGTAAGTGTTTATATCCATGTAGCTTGCTTTATCAATAAAATCGCTAGTTTCTAATTCATTAAGATAATCATTATGGATGTAATTCCTGACTGTTACTTCTTGATTTAGAAGTTCCGATTTCATAACTGCATCAAAATACGTCAACCAACTTAAGTATCTTTGATTTGTATTTGCGCAAGATCCCTTGAAAAACCGAGAAAGCCTGCCTCCGATATTCTGGCTATCCGTAGTCTGGGGAATAAACCCCGAGAACCCGCTTAGGGCCGCCCGCAAAAACCTGGGGAACCTTTGATAATGTTCATCAACCATAAGCCCTAAATAGCGCGGGTAACCGCCGAAAATCTCGTCGCCTCCTATGCCGGTTAATCCTACGGTAACAAATTTCTTTGCCTCCTTACAAATCAAATAATTTAAAATAGCCGAAGAATCGGCGAATGGTTCTTCTAAATATTGGATTATTTTAGGCAACGTCTCAATTATGTTGGGCTTGATTATGAATTCGTGATGTTCTGTGCCGAATTGTTTGGCGACCAATCGCGAGAATTCCAGCTCATTATAAGATGAAAATTTTTCTTCAAAACCAATTGAAAAAGTCTTTATCGGATGCTGTGTAAACTCACTCATAAGAGCGACAACGGCGCTTGAATCAAGTCCGCCGCTTAATAAAGCGCCTATCGGTACGTCGCTAACCATATGAAGCTTAGTAACTTCTTCAAGCATTGACTTAATTTTTTCAACGTAATCGTCTTCCGCCTCGATTTTGTCATGGTAAAAATCTAATTTCCAGTAGCGACGGATTTTTATAATGCCATCCTGCATGGTTAAGATATGGGCGGGAGGAAGTTTTCTTACTGACTTAAAAATCGTAAACGGAGCGGGGATGTAAAGGAATGTCAGATAATATTCCAACGACTCTGAATCAATTGATTTTACGGCTGATTCGTCTTTTAAGATAGCTTTCAGTTCAGATGCAAAAATAAATCTTCCATTATTAAAACTGTAATACAAAGGTTTTATCCCAACTCTGTCGCGGGCCAAAAATAACCTCTTTTTATCAGAATCCCATATCGCAAAAGAAAACATGCCGCGTAAAAAATCTACGCAATCATCTTTATATTCTTCATAAAGATGTAAAATAACTTCCGTATCGGTTTTGGTATAAAATCTATGGCCTTTTTTTATGAGCCCTTCCTTTAATTCTTTGTAATTATAAATCTCGCCGTTTAGCACAATCCAAAGGTTCTTATTCTCGTTATGGATTGGCTGGTCGCCGGTTTCTAAATCTATGATCCTTAACCGTCTTATGCCTAAACCCATGTCTGTTCCCGAGAAGATACCGTCGGAATCCGGACCGCGATGCACCATCGCATCGCACATCTTCTCCAGAAGTTGCTTATCGTATTTACCAACTATCCCGCAGATTCCACACATGTTTAATCCGTTCTTAAATAATTTATTAACTTTTCTTTATCATCCACAGTAGATACAAGGCTAAGAAATTTCTCAGTAAAGGAATCCTTGCTAAAAAGGGCCTTGTGGTATCTTCGTATACAAGCTTAAATTTAAATTGATGTTTTTTTAAAATAGCTTCAAAAGCATATTTATTAGTTAGGCCGAAATGCAACACATCATAAGGAATTTTATCCCCGAATATTTTATTTCTTAGTCTCCAATAAATATTACCGATCTTTTCCCTGGTGGCATTAGGAGAGAATATTGCCCCGGCTCCACCAGGCTTAAGCAGGCGATATATTTCTTTGAGAAGATTATCTTTTTCTTCATAAGATATATGCTCAATAAAATCTGCGGAAATTATTTTATCAAAACTAGAATCTCCAAAAGGAATCTTAGTTGCATCTGCCACTACAAACTTAGCTTTGATCGGAGTATTGTACCTTTCCACTAAATTTTTCGCCATTTTGATAGATTCAAAAGAATAATCAACTCCGTAAACTACTGCCCCGGTTTTTGATGAATGAAAAGCAAACGTTCCGACGCCGCATCCGATATCAAGAACTCTCTCATTTTTCCGAGGAGCTAACTTTTCTAGAACAATGCTAATTCTTCTTTGATTATATACTTCTTTGGGTTCATAATATCTCTCTATCTGATATTCCCTGCCCTCTGCAAGGATATTATCATCATAAAATTTCTTGAAGTCTTTTGATTCATTCAACATATATGTTTTAAGCTAATTATCTATTTCTTAATCTTATCTATCTGTTGCTTGGCAGCATCAAATACTTCTTCCACCTTGATTTCTGACAAGCAGGGATAATTTCTGCATTCCGATGGAACGCAATATGGACAACCTATATCCTTAAAAACATTGATGCTTCCATGATGAGTGAGCCCCCATGCCCCCGGGCCGTCCCAGGATTTCAAGAAGCCCATAATCATTATGGCCGTTTTGCCCAGAGCGTCTGCGATATGCGTTGTCCCGGTAGAGTGCCCGATATATAAATCGCATTTTTTAATCAAAGATATTGCATCTCTTAAGCCTAGACCCGAAGCAACAACAGGATAATTGCGCATCTGGCTAACTACACTTTTTACCACTTCTCCGTCTAACGGCCCGCTTAGCAATATAATTTTTGCCTTTAGCTCATCGATTAATCTATCTGCGAGCTTAGAAAAACTAGAAACTGGCCAACGCTGATATTTTTTTCTGGAACCGGGATGAATCAAAACCACCATGTCGCTTACACCTAAGCCATGCTCTTGAAAAAAGCTTGAGGCCCTAGCTTCGGATTCCCCATAAACGCTTACATATAGCTGCTTAGATTCTACCTTCCCTCCTATTGCTTTCAGAAGATTCAAATTTAAATCTATATTATGCACAATATCTAATTGGAGGTCATCTCGGCTGAGCGACTTTGTTAATAAAAATTTACTTCCTCTATCCCCATAGCCTATCCGATGAGTTACCCCGCTTAAAAAAACAAAAAGATTACAAGAAAATGCAGAAAAAAGAACAAATGCCAAATCAAATCGTTCTTTCCTAATAGATTTAATCGTATCTCTATCTCTAATTAAATTCTTAATACCGATACCTTTTGTAACAATAACCTCATCAAGATACGGGTTCTTCAGAACCAAATCTTTAGTCAGCTCAGATACCAGCATGGCGATATGCGCGTCCGGAAAATTATCCCTGCAAGCTTTTATAAGCGGTGTAGCCAACACCACATCGCCAATCATATCCGGCCTTGCTATCAATATTTTATGTATTTTATCTTTTTCTAAGTTTTGCGGGAAAGGTATTATCCGTACCAATCTAAGCAAAAAAAACAAGATTGCGCCGAAGAAATTCATAACATGAAAAGCGATTTTTCTCATTAGACGCGCCAGCCTTCTTATAGGCCTGGATTTTATTTGCCCCGTATATTTACGCAGATCCATTAGCTTCCTAATACCTTTCTATAAATTTCAACAGTATCCCTTGCGGTTTTCTCCCAGCTGAACGCCTTTACCTTTTCTTTGCCTCGCGAGATTAATACATCGCGAAGATTCTTATCGCTTACAACCTTTGTCATTGCCTCTGCAATGCTTTCCGGGCTGTGAGGGTCTGCGAGCATTCCCGCATCCCCTACTAATTCCTGCATTGCCGCAATATTAGAAGTCACAACCGGCGTCTCGCATTTCATGGCTTCTAGGTTAGGAAAACCAAAAGATTCATAGAAAGAAGGAAATACAAAAAGCTCCGCAGCATTCAACAAAATTACAACATCCTCCCTCTCAACATAGCCAAGATAAATAATCTCTTCGGATAATCCTAATTTTACTATCGTTTCAAAGACCTCGCTGGTAGCGTCCCCTTTATTTCCGGTAATCACTAATTTAAAATTATATTCTTTTCTAAACAAAGCGAACGCCTTAATCAAATTAACCAAATTCTTCTTATGGTCCAAATGAGAAACGGTCAATATATACCCGCCCTTTATACGGTACTTATCAACTACGGCTCTTATCTTCTCTTGGTCATTTATCTTACAAAAATCCTCACTTAAGCCAAGATACGCCGCATAAGTTTTGTTCTCAGGTATTCCGGTAAATTCTATCAAATCTCTCTGTTCCGATTTCGATACGCAGATAATCGCATCGGCTTTTTTGACTACATTCCTTAAACCTTGAGCACATTCTTTTATATTAAATGTATCTTTAGCCCGATCCGGAAACAACAAAGGAAAAATATCATGAATCGTGACGACCCTTTTGCCTTTGTTCTGCGGGGGAAGATAGAAATATGGCGGTAATGAAGTAAAAGCTAGAGTATGAAATAAATCTACCCTACCCAAGAAAGATTCTATCGAAGGAAAATTAAATCTTGTCCAAAAAGTATCCAAAACCCTTCCCGGAATCCAAAAGATTTTATTCAATGCGTTCTTGCACCCGGAAAAATCAGGAATAAATCTTTTATCTCCCTGCAAGAATATATTATAAAAGAATAAGTACTCATTTATATTATCGACTCTGGGCAAATTCTCGACAAGATGCATGGCGTAAAAAGCCATGCCCTCTTTTTTCTCATATGGGACTAATCTTGCGTCTATCCCTATCTTCATATTTTATTTTTTAGCTCCGATTATACTCCATTCGACTCCCCATAGTTCTGTAAACTTAGAGGTATGCATTTCAAACAACAGATGCAAAGGCTTCAGCATTTTCATAAACACAATATAAATCTTAAACATAGAAGGAAGTATGTTTAGGCTCGGGAATGGCCTTGAGCCCGATAATTTTACATTTTTTAACCCGCATTTCTCCATAACTTTAACGTATTGAGCAGACGAAAAAGAATTTTCATAAAATCCGGGAGCAGCAGGATAGCTATTTAAAAAAGCATCCCTAAAACGCAGATGCTTAAGATTATAAATAAACCTCATCAAAGTATTTATTAAATTCCCCGCCAATTGTATAGAATATTTTTTTGGAGACACTGCGGCGAAGAAAATTCCATCGGGCTTTAAGATTCTAACCATTTCTTTGATGGCCAAGGACATATTTTCAAAATGTTCAAGCACGCCAAAACTCATCACCAAATCAAATTTATCATCTGCGAAAGGAAGGCATTCCATATTTCCGTTTACAAATTCTCCTTTTAGATTGTGATTACTAAAATTCTCACTTGCGATTTTTAAGGCCGAAATTGAAGCATCTAACATAATTGTCTTTACGCCTTTGCTGGCAAAATATACCGAAGTACTGGCGGTGCCACAACCACATTCTAAACAAAGAATATTTTTATCACTTAAAAGCATTTTTTCTAGATACTCTGCTCTAAAAACATCAAAATAATTCCAATCATCAACTGGTTTCGTTAGGCTAAAGGCGGCTTTTTTACCTGCCCAATCTTTTTCCCAATGGGAAATTGAACCTCTTTTAAAATTATCTTCTTGCATCTGCATATTTTATTTTAAACGAATAATCCCTTTGAAAAATATGATATCTTGCCTGGTTAAACCTCTAATCAAATAAAGTATCAGAAAATAAAGTGTTATTGAATAAAATAACAAATAAAGAATATTCAAGGTCTTAAAACTAAAAACCAAGATAACTATTCCCAATGACGCGACTAACGGCAAAATTATCGGTTTTACTATATTCAATTTAATAAGCCTTGTATAAATCCTATGGTAAGAAAGAAAATCTATAATTAAGACACTTATTATCGCGTTGATTGCCACGGCTGTCATACCCAAAACAGGTATAAGCAGTAAATTTGAAACCACATTTACTAAAAGGGCTATCAAATAAAAAAGCGCGTATTCCTTGGCATGGGAAAGAAATAAAAGGTGCGTCAGTATAAAAGCTGGAAACGCCGCGACAAGATACCACAGCAATAAAGCTAATATGGGGCCGCTAGCAGAGAAACTGTTCCCATACAATATCACTATTAATTTTCCAGAGACAAGAGAAAAAAATACCGCAACAGGAATGATAAAAATCATCGAAAACCTGATTATCTTTTCCACTAAGACTTTTAGCTCTTCTGTTTTTTCCTGCTTCTGCCAATCTGACATTACTGGGAACATCGAAGTGGCAAGATAATACGGCACAAATAAAAATGTTACAATCAACCTGTAGGCTGCCGAGTATAATCCTACTTCATTCGCTCCTTTCAAAAGAGAAAGTAAAATCACGTCTAACCGGCTTAATGCCATAGCCAAAATTATGCCAACTCCTATTGGAAGAGAAGTTTTGAATAGTTTTTGCGCAAATTCCTTATCAAAGATTAATTTAACGGCCTGATATTTGACGCGATATATTATTGCAGCCATGCATAAATTAACCAGCGCCGACATAGTTGTCAGCGCGGCAATAAAAAATATGCCTAATTTTAAATAGATTGCAAAAAATCCTAGTAATATATAAATAAAACTAGACGATAAAGAAATCAAACTTTCATGCTGCATATTCTCATGCGCCCTAAAAATGCAAATAAAAGAAGTAAATAACGAATTAAAAAATATGGAAGGTATCATAATGTAGACTGCAATTCTTACTTGGCTGCTATATGGGGCAATGCGTACAATAGCGAAAACCAATAAAGAAGCAACCAATGCAAGCATGAATTTTAAACCAAGCATAACCCCAAAATATTGGGACACCCTGGCCTTATCCTGGGCTATCTCTCTGGTGGCGACTATTCCTAAACCAAAATCTGTTATGATATGGAACAATTCAATAATAGCGATAGCGATAGAAATATGCCCCAGATTGATTGCGCCTAAATATCTTACTAAAAAGATAGAAAATAAAAGGCGCCCCGCGATATTAAATATCTGGGCAGCGATAAGAAAAAATGTGTTTTGGGCTATTTTATGCGTTCTATTCATTCCTAACTCTATTAATGTTTATGTAATATCTGGATATAAACATCCTCAATCATATCTACTGTAGTTTTTACATTAAATCTTTCTTCTACTATTTTACGACCAGCCGCTCCGAATTTCGTAGATTTGTCTTTGTGTTCTAGCAAATCTATAATTGCATCTGCCAATAAGTCTGCCCTATCCGTATCAACAAGCAACCCTGTTTCTCTTTCTTTAATTAATTCAGGCAAAGCTCCGCTTCTGTATCCGATAACCGGCTTTGCCATTGCCATGGCTTCAATAACCACCCTGCCGAAAGCTTCGTCCTTAAAAGGGCAAATAATTAAATCCATTATTGATATAATTTCAGTTATATCTTGTCTGTTTCCGGCAAGAATAACATTATCTTTTATATTTAATTTATTAACTAAAGATTCAAGCTCTTGCTGATATATTCTACCTTCTGTTGAATCTTTTCCTACAATCAAGAATTTTGTTTTGGGAAATTTAAGCAGCACCTTTGATGCCGCTTGCAAGAAGGCAGCATGGCCCTTACGAGGCTCAATATGGCCTATTAAGCCCACCACGGCAGCATCCCTATCTATGCCAAATTCATTAAGAATCCTGACTTCTTTCGGCCTTGGACTAAATTTGTCTATATCGATTCCGTTATAAATTATTGACAGGCGGCTTGGTTTTTCTCGATACCAAGGGAATCTGCCAGCTACTATTTTAGATATGGCAATAACATGGACTGCAAAATTGCTCAATAACCTGTCTATCGACTTCGCAGCCCTTAAATCGCGGGCATGCCATATCACAGGCACCCCCGCAATCTTTGCAGCAATACCAGCATAAAACATCGGCCGAAGAGCATTTATGTGAATTAAATTAATCTTTTTCTTTTTAATCAACGAATAGAATCTTATTACTGAAAATAAATTAATAACAATATTTGTATTCTTGATTGAACCGAAAGGGATAATTTGCGCCTCTATACCCATCTCTCTAATTTTCTTGGATAGATTGCCTTCATAAGGCAAAACAACAACAGGTTTAAGATAAGTTTTATCGATCCTTTCCAAAATACTTAATAAACTGAATTGGCCTCCTCCCCAAATGTCGCCATGAATATCCACATAGAGAATTCTTTTTGCTAACTTTTTTGCGGATAGCTCGTCATAAAGTGATTCTAGTTTTCTTAACATTGTTTCTTGGGAAAATTTTTCCTCAAAAATCTTGCGTCCTTCCCTTCCCATTTCTTTAGCTAGTTTTTTATCGGATAATAATTTAATGATTGCATCGGCTAAAGCCTTCGAGTCTTTAGGAGTAACGAGAATCCCGCTTTTCCCATCTTCAACCTCCTCCGGGATACCACCTAATCGTGAGGCAATAACCGGCCTAGACATCGCCATGGCTTCTAGAATAGAAAGCGGACAGCCTTCTCTTAAGGCTGACGGAAGAACAAATATGTCCATTGCAGAAACCATTTCAGGAATTTCCCGACGGGAACCTGTAAAAATAATGTTATCTTTTATTCCCAAATGGGCTGATAATTCCTGGAGTTCGTCTTTCAGGGGACCGTCACCCACAAGCAAGAACTTAACTTTAGGATCTATTTTTAAAACTTCTGCAGCCGCTTGAATAAGATAACTATGACCTTTAACGATATTCAGCCTGGCCACGCAACCAACGACCGAATAATCGGAATCAATGCCCAGGCCTCTTTTTACTAAAAAGGAATCAATATCTTTAGAAAATTTTTCTGTGCTGGCGCAATCATGGATAACCGTGAATTTATCAGCCGATATCTTTTGTTGCTTGACCGTAAATTCTTTGATTGAATTTGAGACGGCAATGATTCTATCGGTAAACTTCGAAAGAAAATGCGCCATCAAAATGTTTCTTTTCTTGAATTCATAATAGCTGCTGTAGGCGGTAGAGATTAAAATTGGGGTTCTGGCTAAAATTGCAGCAATTCTAGCGAAAGTATTAGAAAAATACATATGTGAATGGATGATGTCTATTTTTCTTTCTTTTATATATTTCTTTAGTCTTAAAATATTAAAGAGATTATGATAAGATTTCATCCCCAGGATATCGACCTTGATCCCTGCCTCTATCAATTCTTTTGCTGTCTGGCCGCCCTCCTCGATACAGCAGACATAAACGTTATACTTTTTTCGGTCAAGCCCCGTAACGATAATCCTAAAAAGTTCCTCTACACCACCGATGCTTAAATCTTCCGCAATGTGTAAAATATTTATTTTTCTCATCTGGTTTTTCTTATAACAGCGAAAATATGAATATTAAAGAAATTAAAACGCTTAAGCATCTCAACAAGACAGTAAGGAAATTTAAGCATGAGAACTTTTTGTTTATTAAAATTCTTACCGACAAAGGGCATCCTTCTAAAAACAGAATTAAACAAACCCCTATTAACAACGGAAGTCAAAACTCCAGTAAAAGAAGGATTAACCAAAAAAGACGAAAAGTGTATCTGAGAGCTAGGAAATAACTTAATTAAATCCTCTTTTTTGACATATCTCAAATAATGCTCTTTCTCGATCTTGGCTTTTTTAACTGCTTTCTTATTATTGTCGTTAAATAATATCGCGCCTCCCAAAGCAAGTACTCGCAAAAGTTCTTTAGCAGAATCTTCCATAAGCCTATCCTCTAAGATTGAAGAAAATACTTCCGACAAAATAATAAAATCAAAATAATTATCCTCAAATGGCAAGCTGGATATGCTGGCATTATAGAAATTTATGCCGGGATTAAGTTGGCGGGCTTCATTTATTTCTTGGTCTCGGATATCTACCCCAAATAATTCTCTAAAGCCTAAATCCTGAAACCATCTTAGCCACCTTCCGCTCCCACAACCGGCATCTAGAAGTTTCTTTGTGCCGATATTTTCCTCGGTTACTCCGCATATTTTAAACGCCCGCAGATACTGCCTCTGCAATTCAAAGTCCATGAAATGGACCTCGGGCCTAAAGAGCGACCAAAAAATCCCTCTTTCTTTACGCAGACGATAAACTTTCTTAATCCTTTCGATTTCGTTACTCATCATCCGAGCTTCTAGAATGCTTCCCACTTAGCATCGCCAATCTTCTTGTCGTAAAATGCGGGCTTATATCCAGGAACAATATTCTTTACCTCTCTTAAGATTCTTTCTTTATCTTCAAGAAATACGGGGATCTTTAATTTATTCAATGAAGAAAAAAGCCTTTTACTGTTTACAGATAAAGACGGAGCAATAAATATCCTTTTCTGCTGCGAAAGCTGCAATCCCTTCAAGAAACTATAAAGCGGCTCATTCAATCTTTCTCCCGGCCTCATGCCGGTATAGATTATGGGTATATCCTTGTGGGGCGTCAAACCGGAAAGCTTGATCATTTCCTTAGCCAAATCTACTATCTTGACGGGTTTACCCATATCTAAAACAAATATTTCTCCTCCTCTGCTTAAAGCCCCAGCCTGTATAACCAGCTGAGCAGCTTCCGATAAAGTCATAAAATATCTGGTCATTTTACTATGCGTAATAGTAATGGGCTGTCTTTCTTTGATCTGTTTTTCAAACAAAGGCACCACGCTCCCCCGGCTAATCAAAACATTCCCAAACCTAACTATACTAAAATTAGTCCTGCTATTTTGAGATGCCTCTTGGACAATTATCTCGGCTATTCTCTTAGATGCGCCCATAATGCTTGTGGGTTTTATTGCCTTATCCGTAGAAATGAGAACAAACCGTTTTACGTTGCCCTTTTTAGCCTCTTCGACCATACTCAATGTACCAAAAACATTGTTTTTTATACATTCGGCGACGTTTAACTCCATCATCGGCACATGTTTATAGGCAGCGCTATGAAAGACTACATCTGGCTTAAATGAAGAAATTATTGTCTTTATCTTGTTACGTTCGCAAATATTCCCAGTAATAGGCACAATATCAAACTTTGGAAATTTATTTTTGAATTCAGTAAAGACATCATTCAGGGAATTTTCTTCATGGTCCAGCAATATTAATTGTGCTGGATTGAATTTAAATATTTGATGACAAAGTTCCCTGCCGATTGAACCGCCTGCTCCAGAGACTAAAACTATTCTTTGGGTAAGGTACGATTGAATGCTATTCAAATCAAAATCTACAGGCTTTCTCCTGATAAGATCTTCTAATTCAACACTTCTAAGCAACCCCGCATCAGTATCGCGCTTTAATAACTCATAAATTCCGGGGATAATCCTAAAAGGAACCTTTGCCTCTTCACATTTATTGACTATTCTTCTGTTCTGTAAACCGCTCGCGGAGGGGATAGCGATGACGATTTCTTTTATTTTCTTTGCCTTAACTATACGAGGTATATGCTGAATCTTTCCCAAGACGCGAATACCATTAATACGTCCATTCTGTTTTTTAGGATCGTCGTCGACAAAACCGATTATTGTATAGTTCAAGCTGCCATGTCTTTTAATCTCGTCTAAAACAAGCTTCCCTGCCGCGCCCGCGCCCACAACCAAAGCAGCAATTTTCTTATTTTTTGAATTCTTGGTAACGCTACCCATAATTAAATATCCTTTCTTTTGAAAACGATCTAAGAATGCAGAGAAATTATCTTATTTTTTATTTAACATACCTGGCTTTAATATCTCAAACACAAATTTAAATTTATGCGACAATTCATCCTTGGAAAGCAAAATAAGAATGCTTGTATAAATCGCACCGAACAAAAATAATTTAACGATTAAACGAATAAATAATCCCGGGATATAGACATTTTGCAGAAAAATGAATACTGCAAGCAAGCCAATTATCGCGCTGACTATAGGAGCAAGAAAATTCTTTTTGTATTCAACATCGACAAAAACTGATACATTCTTATAGATCAATATAATACCTATTATCGTCATTAAATCTACGAATATCGCGGCGCCATTTACTTTAAAGAAATAAACGAAAAACGGCGCCAGGACCACCATTATTATCGCTTGAGCAGTTACGACATAAGTCATAATTTTCGGCTTGCCTATCCCATAAAATAAAGCCGAACAATCATCCTGAATCGAACGCAAAACAGAATAAACGATTAACAATCTTAACAATAATATTGCGCCGGCCCATTTTGCTCCTAAGAAAATATAGATAAACTCCGGCGCCACGATGAATAGCGCCAGTGCCAAAGGAAGGGCTAATCTAAATATAAAATACAAGAAATTGTTAAATGACCGCGAAAGCTCAGCCTTATTATCTTTTAATTTAGAATACAACGGTAAGCTTACTCTATTTATGATATGCGTTACAAGTTGGGTGGGTAGCTCAGAAAAATCATAGGCTTTGACATACAGCCCCAATGCAACCATCCCCGCCATAACACCGACGAGAAAATCATCAAATTCATACATTAAAGTTATGCATAAGCCGGCTATCCACATATATGAACTATATTTCAAAAACCATATCGCCTTTTCTTTGCTTAACCGAAAAGAGAGCCTCCAGGTCCTAGTTATTAAAAAACAAAAAAATGGGATAGACATATCCAAAACAGCCATTGCCACCAAGCTCCATAAGCCAAATCCAAGAAAAACCATGCCAATCGGAATAATCGTCTTGATTATTTCTTTTACGATATTAATTACGGCCACCCGGGAAAATAAAAGCTCTTTTTCCAGGACTACGCGGGGAGTAGCAGCAGCCTCTTGGAATATGGAAAAAAAGGCAAATATCAAAATTATTTTTGTGATATCCGGTCCGTAGAATCTTGTCAAAATTGGAGAGATAGCGGCTATAACAAAAAGAGTCAGCAAAGCCAAAAGCAGCTTTAATACAAAATGGGTAGAAAAATCATCTTTTGAAGCATCGGGTTTATAAATGAGCGCAGAATCTAGGTTAAATTCTTTAAGCTGCCTGATTAAATTGAAGAAAAATGACGCCAAGGCGACAATTCCGAAATATTCCGGCACAAGCAACCTCGCCAAGACTATAGAGCGAACAAATGAAATTAAATCAATAAAATAAGTGCTTCCTGCGACAATGAATGTCCCTTTTATTGCTCTATTGGTTAGATCCATATCTCCATTTATTAATTAAATATTTAAGTTGAATCTGTATGGTCCATCCTTTTGATTCCCGGAGCTGCCTGCATAGGTTGAATATCAAATAAGGCCATAACACAGGCGCACAAAAACCAGAATGGTTCAGAAATTCTTACAATAACAAAAACATTCGCCGCTAATCCCATGAGCAACATCCCCGCAAAACCCCCCAAAAAACCAAGGCTCAAGCCTTGAGTGAAATAATCGGTTGAATTGTTAAATATATACCATGCGCTTTTTATTATCGCGAAAATCAACCAAAGAAATATTAAAAACCCGAAAATTCCGATTTCTGCCAAAAGTCTCGCATACTGAGAATCCATAAAAGGTACGCCTGTTACTCCAAAACCAAAAAATGGTTTTTTCTGCAAGTAATCCATGGCGCTCTGCCAAGTCTCAACTCTTGCCGCAGCAGATTTCTCCAACCTGATCTTCCCGCCGCCAAAAGTGTAATGAGAACCGTAACTAAATGTATAAAGAACCCTGTCTTTAGCTCTCTCGGGTATAAAAAATGGTAAAAATAAAATAGCAAAAACCAAAAGACTAATCAAAATCAACCTGTGTTTCCTTGAGAAGAAAACTAAGATTAAATAAAGCAGGACAAATGCCAAATAAGAGCTTCTAGAAAGAGTCATTAAGAGCGGGTAAAAATTAAAACACACTAGCCCAAGTAAAATTAGCTTTACGTTTGTATTGCTTGAATATAACAAGATTCCCAGCGCCGTAGCTAAAGTTAATACTAAATAACCTCCGAGGGTATTCGGCTCGGGATGCGCTCCTTCAAAAGGCGCCGTGGGACGGTCAATCCTTCCAATCTGAGCATAGGTCAAAACTCCTATTATGAAAGAAACCAACAGAAAACAGAAAATAAATGTCTTAATCTGTTTTTTGTCCTCAAGATTATTCACAAAAAGGAAAAATATCATAAAGAATTCTATGTATTTAAGGATATAAAAGAAGCCGATTTTTGCGCTAACATTCCCGCTCATTATCCCTAGCCCGGTAGAAAAAATACTCACAGCCAAATAAGCAAGTATAGGCTTATTAAGCGGGGTTTTGCGCAATAAACCTAACTCTTTCCTTACCGCAGTCTTGGCAAACCAAGCGAAAAATACGGCGATAATCAAGAAATCTTCAATCCTGACAGTTACAGCCCTCTCTACAGTTTGAGCTATAGGTATTTCTGGGGATAGAAGCATTGAAAAAATCAAAATCGTTAAACCCAGATTTGTATTTACTAAAGTCGCTATTCCCAGCGTAACTGCGGCCAAAAGAGCTATCGGAACAAGCGGATGAAACGCCGCCATCTTAAAACCGATAATTGCCGAAAACGCTATCAGGACCAGCAACAAGGCCAATGCCCTAATATCCATCTGGCCAAAATTGGTAGTGAGAAAATTATATTTTTCTTTCAGGAAATTGTTATGGCTCATAGCGAAAACAAAAAGGGGACAAACATCCCCTTTTATTAAATAATCAAGAAATACGACCTATTATGTAGACTCCTGATGGTGAGATTCTTTTTCTTCCTTTTGCTTCTCGGCATATTTGTATTTATAATGATAATAATATGGATAATAACCAGTTGCTACTTCGCTTTCTGGCTTGATATGATTAAGCGCCACTCCTAGGACATTTGCGCCGACAGATTCTAACTGAACCTTTGCTCTTAACAGCGCGGCCCTTGCGGTCCTGCCCATCTCATAAACAATTACTACCCCATCAAGCAAAGGCGCAAGCACAGAGGCATCGGTTATTGCCAAGCTGGGAGGAGAATCAAACAAGATTACGTCAAAATTGTCTCTGAATTCAGCTAGCAATGACTCCATAGTCTTTGAACCCAATAACTCTGAAGGATTGTTAGAAGATGCACCGGCAGTAATTATGCTCAAATTGTCTAATCCGGGATTCTTAAGCGCATCGTCAAAGCCTAATTCTCCCATCAAAATATCCGGCAGTCCTTTAACCGCATCTTGCCAGGTTATTGACTTATTAACGATCTCGTTTACTCCAGATTCTTTAGTGATACCGAGTTTTTTATGTACCGACGGACGCCTGAGGTCTGAATCGATTAGAAGCGTCTTTATCCCCATCTGCGCCAAGGTAATGCCTAGGCCCACTAAAACAGTTGTCTTTCCCTCTTGAGGCCCACAGCTTGTTACAAGAAAAGCTTTTTTCGTATCGGATATTTTAAGATTGGTCCTTAATATCCTATATGATTCGGCAATCTGAGATAGCGGTTTAAAAAGCACAGAGAGCGCCGCCTCTCTTTCCTCCTCTTTAGTCTGTTGCATTTGCGGAAAAATTCCCCGCTTCCACCAAGGTTTTTCTTCGGCGACCTCCGTCTTTATGGAAGGAATTATCGCCAACACTGGAACTTTTAACAAGTTCTCAACGTCTTCTATTGTTCCGATAGATGTGTCCAAGCTCTCAGTAACAAATGCCAGAATCAAACCTAGCATCATTCCCACCACTACTCCCACAACCGCGGCGAATCTTTTGTTTGGTTTTATAGGGACTCTTGGCTCTACCGCGGGATTGACTACCGTTGCCTGAGAAACCATTCCTTTCTCAGAAATCCTTGCCTCCTCAAATTTCTCCCTTAACATTGTATAAAGCTTTTCATTGACGTTGACGTCGCGCTCAAGCCTGGCGAATTCCAGTTCGGCCTGAGGAAGTTTCTTTAGCTCGTCCTCCGCTTCTTTGATTTGTTCCTCCAAGCGCTGGACGTCGGGATGTTTTTCGGTTGCCTTAGTTAATAAATCAGATAATTGCGCCTTTAATGTTCCAAGGCGGTTTTCCAGACCCACCGCCACTCCGGTAACCGCTTCTTGCTCCCTGAATTTTGCCAACGCATCTTCCGAAGCGTGTAGTCTTGTCTCCACATCAGATAGTTGTTTCTCAATAAAATCTCTAACCTGGGTTGCCTCTTTGCTTCTCTGTTTTAGGTTCTCTTCGATGTAAACTTCTGCTATTTTATTGGCGATATCCCGGGCTTTTTTCGGCTGGTCGGATTCCACAGTTAGCAAAATAATTGAAGAAATCTGGTCGGTGATTGAATTCAAACCGGCCTGTATATCGCTTACTATAAAATCAATTTCGTCCTGCGAGGCATTTTTGGAGAATAGCTCCAGGCGCCTTGCCGCCTCTTCCACGACGGGACGGCCGGTTATAACTTTCTGCTCGGTGGCCAATACATCATAGCCGTATCCTAAAATAGTCTCAGTAAGCGCGGCTATCGCGGTTTGACGCACTTCTATCTTGATTGAGACGCTAGCGCTATAGACAGGAGTTTGAAGATTGTTGTAAGTTATGGTTCCAACGAAAGTAGAAATTATGGTAAGAAAAATTATCCATTTTCTCTTCCGGAGGATTCTTAAATAATCTTGAATATTTAATTCGTATTGTGGCATTTTATTTCTTGGGGCTAGGCCCAGTCCTGATAGTCTTTATAGCAGTAACTGCGCTCGATGAACTTGTCAAAGGGCCAAGCAATTGTGATAAAATATGGCTTACTTCAGCAACAACAGTCCTGGGAACATATATTACATCTCTTGCCTGAATTGCTAGGTTCTGGCTCATATCTTTTTTATCCAGCACACTGCGCAAATTCAGATTAAAAACTTCCGGTTTAGATAAATTCCCCCTTATAACAAGCACGTTTTTTAAAACGGCGTTTCTGGTGTAGCCCCCTGCCCAACCGATGGCTTCCAAAACAGTCGCTTTCCCGGTAAAAAGATATACTCCCGGATCGGTAACTTCCCCCAAGACAATAAGTTTTCTACCACCGAATTGTTTGATAGTAACCGAGACTTCCGGATTCTGGACAAATTGAGCGACGCTATCCTTTATCTTCAAACCTAATTGATTTAACGTTAAGCCGGAAGCCTGAACCGCTCCGATTAAAGGCAAATAAATATTACCGTCGGGAGCCACTGCCTGCTCTGCGCTCAACTCATTAACTTTAACAAAAGATATCTCCGGCTTTAAGAAACCTTCTTGCTCTGCCCCAAATGCTGTTATCATTACTGAAACCTCGGGAGATTTAATAAAAGAAGAAAGTTTCTCGGTAATTTCATCATCCAATGCGGTTAAAGTTTTCCCCTTTGCCTGGATATCTCCTACTAAAGGAAAAGAAATTTTCCCGTCGGGACGAACGACAACGTTTCTTAAAAGGTCTGGCCATTGCCATACAGAAATTTCCAATTGATCGCCATCGTTAATAAAATACTCCTTTTCCGCCTCTCCTTCTTTTGAGCCTAAAGACTTCCATACTGTTATATCAAGTATATCGTCCTGGTCGATTGTATAATAATCATTCTTGGGAAAACTATCCTGTTGGGCGAGTTTTAATGCGGCTTTTCTTAAATCCGCGGAGAATTGCTGTTGTCTTTTTGCGGCTGAACAAGAACTAATAAAAATGGAAATAAAAATGACCAGAAAAAACCTTCTACTATAAATCTTAATAAATTTATGCATAATTAATAAATTATATATACTTTCCTTTTAATATATCTAATAATTACCCTAAAGTCAAGAAAAGACTTAAACTTTTGCCAAAGAAGGAGTTAGGAAAGAATATTAAATGCTGTAATGAAGGGGTGGATTAAACGGTAAAAAAATAATTTTATCCTACTTCTGACTCCATATCTATACCTGAGCCAATCATCGGAAGGAAAAAACCCTTTAAATATAATTTGAGGCAAGTCTGAAAAATTATCCATCAAAAACAACTGATTTATAGATTTCCGAAATGCTACTTCTTTGTCAGGTAAAGATAAGATCTTTTTTCTAAAAAGAAAACAGCCTATACTAATAGTTAGCCTATGTTTATACTGCAGATTAGCTAAGAAATCTTGAGGCAATATCGGACCAAAAAGTTCCTGCACAGAAGAAAGGGCAAAATAAAGAATTTTATTTATCTTGTATATTCTTGCTTTTTTTATTATATATTCAAAATCCAATTCTTCTTTATAAGCCAAAATGGTTTCACGAAGATCGCAGAAACGAAATAATCCAGCAAACCAATGAGCCAATGCCTGATGCATACATAAATGCATAAGCAGATGGTCGGGCCCAAGCATCCTAATTTCGCCCTCACCATTATTAAATCTTCTTGTTTTATTCCAAAGTTCTTCGTCGGAATCGATTTTTAGAATATCCTCAAAACGCTCATACTGGGATAAAGTCGTATGAATATCTAGAAAAACTCCTCCATTTTTATAAAGATGAATTTCTCCTCCGAATTTCTCCAAACTCTGTTGATCTAGAAAATCTGGCTTTCGATATCCTATATCATGTAGAATAGTTTTTGCCCTGGGCAGATCTTGTTTTCTAACCAATAAATCCACATCGATCATCGGACGAAAGGCTATATTTTTATATACCGACCCAAGAAGGCTTGCTCCTTTTAAAACAATAACTTCGATGCAAACACGATCTAATAACGGGATTATTTTCTTAAGCTCGTTTTGAATCAACCAATTATTAGCTAAAATTCTATGATAAAATTCTCTTAGTTCTTTTTTTAATTCATCGGGCACAATCGACCAAACTTCTTCTAATTTTGCCAGGTGGAAATATAAAAATTGTGCCACCCCTTGATTTTTGGCTTTTATAATTATGGCTGGCCAATCTAAATCAGGCGCTATTAAAGATTTTATTTTCCCTGTAACTTCTTCGTCTATAATTGTGCGGCTACAACAGGTTAAAAAATTAATCGTTTGGGAGCTAAACCAAGCTTTATTCTCTTTTGACTGAGATATCTTGACCATTATGATTTTATTTTGATATGCTCTTCTTCTATCTGACTAGCGAATAGTTCTTTGTATTGAGGATTTTGATGTAGCAACTCTTCGTGATGGCCAAAACTCATTTTATCTTTCTTTTCTAAAAAGTAAACCCTATCCACCTTCTTTATTGTGGATAAACGGTGGGAAATAACAATCATGGTTGTGTTTTTCAGCTCCTTTTTTATGTTATCAATGATACTGTCCTCGGTCTGAGAATCAAGCGAAGACATGCCTTCATCTATAATTAAAATCTTTGGCTTTTTTATGATTGCCCTTGCTAAAGAAATCCTCTGTTTCTGCCCTTCGGAAAGGCGCACCGCCCCTTCTCCCATAATAGTGTTATAGCCTCGCGGTAGCTCTTTGATAAAATCGTAAGCGCAGGAAATCATTGCTGCCTGCAGAACTTCCTCATCAGTTGCGCTTAAAATACTATATGTTATATTGTTTCGAATGGTATCATTCCACAAGATTGGCTTTTGCAATGCCACTCCTATTTGCTGGCGAAGCGAGCTATTCTTTATCAAGTTAATATCCTGCCCATCGACAAGGATTTCACCTTCAGAAATTTGATAAAGTTTTACAATAAGACTAACGAGCGTCGTCTTGCCGCGGCCGGAGTTTCCTACCAGGCCAATTGACGAACCAGATTTTATATGTAAACTTATATGCTCTAAAATAGGCGTCTTGGGATAATATCCGAAAGAGACATCTCTAAACTCTATTTCTCCTGATGACAGTAAAATAGCCCTTGTGTTTTTATCTTCAAGTTCTTGCGGCCAAGAATTCATAATCTCTGAAAGCCTCCGGACGGAAACAAGCCCCGTATTAAGACGGTGCACAAAAAAACCAACGAACAAATTCTCCAAATCAAGCAGCTGATTTATATAAAGCATTATTGCGGTAAAGCTGCCCAGACTTATCTGGCCTTTGATAATGTTGTATCCGCCGTAAAGAGTTATCAGGCCAAGCAACAACTTATTAGCCCAGCTTTCTAGAAAAGAACTGAAGGCGTTCAATCTGAAGCTGATTATGCTTAAGCGAATATTTTTTATCATTTGTTTCACAAAACGCCTGTTTTCTTTCTTTTCTTTTCCAAAGACCTTGACCAATTGCATATTAGAAAATGATTCTCGGGCTGTCTCCAATATGTCCTGGGAACTATTAAGCGACTTCTCTGATTGTTTTCTAACCTTGCGCGCAATAAAAAATGTCGGGATATTTAAAACAGGCGCCACAACAAAAATAAAAACAGCCATTTTCCAGTTTATGAAGAAAAGAATGGTGAATATCAACAAGAATTTGGGGATAATATAAAACAACTCCGGGGCGACAGAAGTAATAAAGTCGGAGACCTGAGAGCTCTCAATAAGCGATTTATATATATACTCTCCCGTGGGCCTTAATTGGAAGAAGCTATAGGGCAAATTTTCTATTTTTTGGAATATAATTTTTTGCAGGTCGAAGCGGACCTTTAAATCTATGTATTCTCTTAAGAAATTTGACACGACCTGGAATAAACTTGAAATTATAAATACAAGTCCTCCCGTAACCAAAAGTTCAATAAATAAAGTCCAGTTTCTCTCCTGATACGCCTTGTCCACAACTAATTTGGCAATGTAAGGATAAGCTAAAGACAGCCCGGCTATTCCAAAACTCAAAAGCCAAACCACAGCTTCTTTTTTCCAATATGGCTTTAAGTATTTAAGAAAAGACAAAATAATCTTAAAGTTAAGCTTGTTCATTTTATTATTTTCTCCAACTTTGGCCAAAAATCTGCATATTTTCTAAAATGCATCTCGTAAGCCGGGATTGTCTTAAAGAAATCAGCTGCAGTAAAAAAGATTTTATCTGCCAATGGCCTTTCAGTATACAAAAAGAAATGGATGTATCGCGATAGAAATCTAACTAATGCCTTATCCGATTTTAACGGTTTAAATAAAACTCTATTTGATTTTCTTAAGAAAAAAACGGCTTTGATCCTAGCAGAAAACAAGGTTCGTCTATTCGCAGTCTTTTTTTGTTTCCACGGTGTTGAAAAAGCTACGAAATCATGGTTTATTTTCCTAACTGCAATTATATCGTCTCCTAAAACAGTATATTGCCGTGATAACTTAGCAACCGTGGATTTTCCTCCTCCTGATTTAGCAAAGAATAAAAAGGCGTCTTTATTCTTTACTACGCAAGCGCAATGCAAAAGAAACCCCTCTAAAGATGCTAAAATTTGGGAATAGGCAAAAATAGTCAGCCGGGAATCAAATTTCCTTATCTCATCAAATCCTGTTGAGCTCGTATAAAAATGCCTAATCTTTCTTTTTTTAGTATTTATTCCAACTGGCTCGTCAAAATAAAAGGAAATATCGGATAGCGCTTCCGGAAATTGTGAATAAACACTAGACAAAATCTTTTGTTTCTTCTCTAAATCAACTCTAAAGTTACGGATGGAACCAAATCTTTCTGCTATTGGGCTTATTTTCTTTGCAATACAGGAAGGGAATTTATTGGATCTGTTTTTCTTAATACCTACTGATTCTAAATGCCATGTTCGATCAGTTGGTCTCTTGGCAGTGCTTGTGAATTGCTGGAATAAAGACGGTAGAGCTTCGTCGTCTCTACATTTTACCGATAACGGAATATTGGCTATATTGAAAGTTATGGTCTTCATGAAAAAAGCACATAAACCCACCGTTGTCTCTCTCTATGCTACCTGACAACAGACAGAAGCTGTCTTTTCTTAAGTCGCGCAACAAAACTTCTGGCATCTCTGAGTGCTTTTGATAAAACTAAATCATATTTTCGATGAATGAAGCAGGCGATTTCAGCTATATCTCTTGGCTTTTTACAGAAATCCCAAATTAAAGACGCTGTATAGTTCAATATATAAGAACGGCGATTATTGCAATTAAATATTACCGAACTATTCGGAAAAGAAGCCACAAGGAGGCCTTCTACTTGTTTTATCTTCATCTTACTCCAAGAATTTCTGTATTTTTAAATCTTCCAAGAACTTACCTAAATCTTCCCTGGCTTTTTGCTCGTCGGAAATATCGAATTTATCCATAATCTTTTTTACCAGGGAATCTTCATCGTTTTTGCCGTCTAAATTGGCCCAAATGAATTTTCCGGTCTCATTGATAACTTTTATATTTCCGCTATCAGGATCGAATAAAAGCGCATCATCTGTTTCTTCTCGGAATACTATCTTTGAGTTCGCCTTAAGATTCTTATTTAACGACATCAGCCACCTTCCTCATCTCTTTTTTACCCTCTAGCAAACAATAAACCGAACGGTCCTTAACCCCGCCGGGAAAATAGTAAGGGTTACAACGGTGTCCGATAAAACATATATATTGGTATTTACAGCCTTTGCACTCAGGTATTTCATTTAAATCTAATTCCAGCGGCCTTCTGAATTCATTCATAGTCTCGGAATTCTGCCAAATATCGGTCAAACTCTGATTCTTTAGATTGCCGCATTTAGCATCCCATAGTAACTCGCAAGGAATAACCCAACCATCTGCTCTTATGGCGCATTTAAGGTAAGCGGCGCCGCAAGGTGCAACAGTGATTTTATCTGTAGCGGGTTCGAAATCTTTCATTTCTTCTAATTTATCCTTCTGGTTGAGATAGGTGCTATCCTGAACGATAAAGCCAGGAAATTCTTTATTTGCCGAGACTACCGCTTCTATAGCTTCTCTTTCCTGTTCAGGGGAAAGATAAACCTCTTTGATAAAACACGCGGCGTTGCCACCAAAAAATACATGATTAAAACGAATTTTATTGGCTTTTAATCTCTTGCCCAACAAAACCATTTCTCTTGCATCTTTATAATTTATTTTAGTTAAAGTGGCAGAAAGCAAAACATAAATACCTTCGGACAAAAGCGCCTCTATGCCTTTGATATTTTTAGCAAAAACACCCTCGCCCCTGGTTTTATCCATTATCTCAGGACAAGAGCCATCAAAGCTAACTACAGCATCTCTTATTTTATGTTTTTTTAGCCATTTAGCCATAGAGCGGTCGATTAAAGTGGCATTGGTATTTAAAGAAAGTGTAAAGGGATATTTATTGAGATGTTCAACCACGACAGTAAAATCAGGATGGGTTAAAGGTTCGCCTCCGAATATGCTTATCTGAAAAACTCTTGCTTCGCCCAGCTGGTCGATAACGCTGATAAGTTCTTCGGTAGTTAAATCAGGCTCGGAATCTGGCTGGTCCCGGTTAAGGCAGTGTTTACAGCTCAAATTACATCGACTGGTTATATGCAAACAAACATTAAGCGGGGCAGAATACATATTTCTTTTATTCCATTTATATTATTTAGAAATTAATTGGCTATTATGTACCAAATAAAAATTAATATCTATTTTTTAAACTTACACCTCTGTGACCCCCCCAACGCCGCTGCCAATAGAACAGGTGATACCAGCACTAGAGCCAGTGCTACAACATCTTGAAGCCGAGCTGCCTGCACCGCAGTTATTATTTGAGTTGAATATACCTCCGGTTGCACAAGATGTGGCAACTTTACTCCCGGTTCCGCATAGAGAATAAGTACCGCTTGCGCCGCAACCACATCTTGCGGTACCTCCAGAGCCAGCTGCACATAACACAGCGCTAGCTCCCACTACGTTCAAACTAGGACCGCCGATATCAAAAATCAAGGGTTCGGTATATTTTCTTTTAATCTTTCCTTCTGATCCTATTTTGCCCAACTCAACCTCCTTTTTTTCTAATTAACAAAACATAAAATGTATCCATATTCATGCAAGCCATTTTTTCTCTGATCTTCAGAAATTTCAGATTCTTGAAATTAGACAATAAATTCCCGTTTATTTTTTCTTCCAGCATTTCTTTAGTATAGGCTAAATACGGCAAATTGATATTGTTTTTTTTCATAATTCCGTAGACAAAATTCAGGGAACATTCGTCGACAACCTCTTCTTCTTTATTAAAATCAAAAAAATCCAAAAGAGAACGAACCTCAACCTCCATACCTAAAGATTTTATGCATTTTATAAGCTGGGAAAATTGTATGGTATATTCGGTGTGATTCGGCAGATACACTGCGGTGGGATAACCCCGCAAGATTCCGTATTCGCAAACAAAAGCCAAGCCGCCAGCCTTTAGCAGCCGATTAATCTGCTTCATAAACTCGAATGCCCCTAAATTAAATATGAATTCTGGAAGGGCGTCGCTTACGTCAATTGAGGATGATTTTATCCACTCTAGCGCCTTTCTTGTTGAAGCGTCTTCTACATGTTCTTGCTTAATCTTGCCAACTAAGAAATCCAGAACATCTTTCTTGTTGAGCTTGACCGAAGTAAAATCGGCGATGTTTTCATTGGCAAGAATTATATCGAAACTGTTGTTATTAAACGGCGGGCCTTCGGCGTTTGCCTGGATAAATCTTGTAGGATATCCCGAAGTGAGATTCTTTTGGTTTTTCAAGAATTTAAAGGTTAAATCGCAAAGTATATAACTTATGCTGGCTGCTACATCGGGATTTTTCTCTTTCAGAGATTGTAAAAATGATCGGGAAGTAAACCCTAATCCCGAACCCACATCTAAAATTCTGGCGTTTTTCTCTATTGTCTTTAGGCTTTCGACCTTCTCAAAAAGCTTGGCTCCGTAATTTAATCCGCCCAACGCCGGATTGTTTTCACGCAACAAATGAGAAGCTGTCACTTCTTTGGTTTCAAAATGCCCGTCGATAGTCTCAACTGCGTTTTGATGAAAATTGCTTAAATCCTCTTTTTTGCCGAAATTCTTGGCGCTGCTTAATTCCCTGACCAAGGCATCGCGCATAGCCATATACTTATTTAATTTCTTGCTGTCGATCGCCAAATCTTGATTGCAAACCATAGTTTCTTCTACACAAGAAACAACATTAGATCTTATTAAGTCTTCGATTTTTCTTTCAACATTATCGCCTTCTTTAGAAATCCCAGATTTTCTGGCTTCAGATTCAACTTCTGCAATAGAAAGTTTCTCAACTTTCCCTAATCGATCCCAAAGCCAAACATCAAAACCTTCTAATTTGATATAATCCTGGCCCTTTCTAAGACAGGTTGTAATTACGCCGTTATCTTGGTAAGAAATTACGCAATTATTTCTTGCTATGTATCTATTAGTCTTTAAATCTTCCTTGATGGCAGAATCAGGGAACAGTCCTTGCTCGTATGCCTGTTGGCAAAATGAAAATGGGGAGACAAATGTTTTGCTATTATAATAAGCCTCAGCCCTACATTTTCCCAAACAAGAGTATCTTTTACTGCATTTACCACAAATTCCTTCTAACTTATAAGGAACTTTATCTCTGATTTCCTCCAGGATTGGATGATTGTTCCAGATGTCCTTTATACTATCCTGTCCGACTTTACCTAAAACAAGCGCATCCAGGCTACTTCCTATCCCACAAATGGAAATTTTTCCATCTCCCAATATGCCCAATATGCCGTGGATACCGCAAGAACATGAATCTACTTGTTGGATATTTTCTTTGAAGCGAAAAGCCGGAGGAATATCAAAAATAACATCAAACGGCGTTTCTTTACTCAGTTGACCAGTTAATGCCTGATAAAAATCAATGACTTCTTCAACACTTAAGATCTCGCTATCCTGCATAAGCTTACCTGCTCTGGCAATACTGCTAATAATATTTATCTTTACCGAATTAACGCCCAACAAACGGGATAAGTCTATGGTATCTTTGATATAATCTTTGTTGTTTCGCCAAAGCGAAATAATTACTTGAACATGGATACCATATTCTTTGAGCGACTTTATTCCTTCTACTGCCTGGTCAAAAGAATCTTCCACGCCCCTTAGCAATTGATGTATCTTGGCGTTGGGGCCGTCGAGAGAAACAGCAACCAAGCCCACCCGGGCATCTTTCAAGGCGCGGGCATGGGCATCTTTAATTAAAGTGCCATTGGTCTCAAAACTTAAATGTATTTTCTTACTTTTACAATAATCTAAAAGTTCAAATACATCTTCCCTGAGAAAAGGCTCGCCGCCGGTCACTTTAACCGCATTCATCCCTAACTGGCGGCATTCTTCTAAAGCAGAAATAATTGACTTTATGTCTATATCATCATTTTTAGGCGCCTTATCTTTGGCAAACTTAGGGTCTATCCAGCAGTGACGGCATCTTAAATTACAATATTGGGAAAAATATAAATATACCGTACTAAGCGTAGAGTGTGTCGTTTTTTGTTCCTGCATGACTTGGGTTACCATGAATTACCTCTCAAGCTGATAACTTTTGAAGACAAAAATAAACATTGCCGACAAATCCCCGAATAATAATCCTTAAAAATTCAGGAAGGTAGCGCCGTATAAAGCCTCTATAAAATAAATACAACCTGCCTATTAAAACGTATGACATCCTGTATAATAAATTTTCATTTAAAATATTCTTTTCGCAAAAACTGGAAGTAAAAGCATTCTTTATCTTTCCGAGGCAGTCTTTTTGCCCGACAAAGCTAACTCCTCCAAAAGGCTGGTTGTCACCCTTGGTTATAAATGAAATTTCTCCATTATTTTTGATTATTTTTATGACTCTGTGGGCAACTATCTGGTTATTTTGTTGGTAGGCTATGATATCAGAAACTCTTATGGATTCCGGCAAAAAGCGGGATATTGTAACGACCATCGCATCTTTTAAGGTTGGGTGCATGCTTTTTCCGCTAAAGGAGAGATTGGCCTTGCCTTTAGTAGCTACGGCCTGTTTTATCAACTCAACGCTATCCATCGGATAAATTACTAAAATATCCTATCTTCTTTTCTTATAATAAGTTATTTTATTCTGACTGTCAAGTTAATAAATCTCGATTTTTACAAATTTAGGTCTTTTTCTTGGATTGGTTTTTTAATAACTATGGTGGGAGACTTTATTAAATCGATATTCTTTTCTTGCTCGACTCTTTTACCTTGGGCATCAAAGAAAATCTTCACTATGGGCCTTAAAGCGGACTGGCTATTAGTTTTTACCACGATACCAATTTCCCCTGAACTAAGTTGGACCAGGCTTCCGATAGGATATACGCCCATCTGTTTGATTAAAACCTTCAAAACACGGTAATCAAAGCGTTCTTTATTCTCTATTAACACCCTTAATGCTTCATAGGGATTTAGCCTTTCCCTATGCGAGCGAGGATGCATAAGCGCCTCGTAATAGTCCGCTGCAGCCACTATCTTTGCGCACTCATTAATCTCTTGCCCCTTTAATCTTTTAGGATACCCCTTGCCGTTGACGCATTCGTGGTGCTGGCTAGCCACGGAAATTATGGCTTCAGAGACATGTTTAGACGCACTTAAGATTTCGGCGCCCAATTCAGCGTGCTCTTCTATCTCCTTATGTTCATCCTTGGTGAATCTAACGGGTTTTTGGCTTAAGTCCATAAACTTAATCATGCCTATGTCGTGAAGAAAAGCAGCAATACCTAATTCCTGCAATTTTAACCTGTCATAACCTAATCCCTGGCCCACCAATACAGCGAGTATGCATACATTCAGAGAGTGCGCGTAAAGATAATTATCGTCCGTATAGGTGTTAAGAAGTCCTGCCAAATCGCAGTTTCCTAAAACAATTTGTTCAACAAGTCTATCTGTCTTTTCTTTGATTTGCGCGATAGGAACCGGCTGCCCGGCTTGCGCCTTCTTCAAGATTTCTTCGCTCAGCTTAAGACATTCGACATAAAGAACGCCGGTTTTATCTACGCCTAATACGGAAATGCTTTCTTTTAATAATTCCGCCGTCCTTACCGGACTTTTACCGGTCGATGCCTCTTCGGAAGGCAGTTCTTTTTTTATTTCTTCCCTGGGAATCGATATAGACAGCTTCTCTTCCGGAGGTTTAAGGGGAGTTTTGTATTTTTGCTCTGCTTCTTTGGAGGTTTTCTCCTTAGGCTCTTCCCGAGATTCCGGTTCGTCTTCTTTTCTGAAAAAATCTGAGAGTTTTACCATCTTTTTTAAAAATAATTATTTTAATTCGTTTTTAGTTTAACATAGCTAAAAATCCTTGTCAAAATATAATTTTGCCAGTATAATCAACCCATTCGTCAATTCTAGTTTAGAAACCATGAGTATCAAAAAATAATCAAGAGGTGAACCATGTTAAAAGCTCTAAGAAAAAAAGATTTCGCAAAAAAGGTTTTCTATGTTTTAGCTGCGATTATTATCCCGGCATTTGTGCTATGGGGTTCGGGAAACTTATTGCGAAATAAACTTACATCGAATTTCGCCGGAAAAATCTTCAACAAAACAATTTCTCTTGAACAATTCCAAGAGAGTCTGGCTGCAAGCAGAAATCAGGCGATACTAAAATTCGGGGAGAATTTCTTCAAACTGCAAAAGTTTATCAACCTAGAGAGGGAAGCCTGGGATAGGTTAATTCTTCTATATGAGGTCAAGAAACGAAAAATCAGTATCTCCGATAATGAGGTTATAGAGGCGATTAAGAAAATCCCCTACTTCCAATCAAATGGCCAGTTCGAGCCAAGAATTTATCAATATTTCCTGGATTCTGTTTTTCATACCCCGGCCCGGGTTTTTGAAGAGCAGGCTAGAGAATCTCTGATGTTCGGAAAATTATACAATGAAATTACCGATAAAATCACACTCTCCGAGGGAGAACTCCTGGAAAGCTATAAAAAAGAAAATGAAAAAATAAAAATAGGCTATGTCGGATTCTTAACCAAAGATTTTGAAAATAAAGTAACTGTTGAAGAAAAAGAAATAAAAGATTATTTTGATGCCCACTCGTCAGATTTTACAAAACCGCCCAGCATAAACATACAATATGCCGGGCTTAGCTTTCCCGAGCAGCAAACCGAAGAAGACAAAAGAAATGTCGTAGATAAAATAACCGGGATCTATTCTAAGGTAGCCGGGGAACAAGACCTCCAAAAGATAGCTAAGCAAAACTCTTTAGACTTTAAAGAAACTGGATTCTTTAGCTTAGAAGGCACTGTCCCCGGGATAGGGATTGAGCTCGATTTTGTTCAGACCGCATTTAGCCTAGTGGCTAACCAAATCAGCAAGCCCGTGGCAACCGCAAAAGGCATCTATCTGCTAAAACTAAAAGAGAAAAAAGATTCCTATATACCGACTTTTGAAGAGGCCAAGGCCTCGGTTGAAAAAGTCATAAAAACTAAAAAGGCTATGGAATTAGCTTCGGGCAAAGCCAAGGAATATCTTGCTAAATTGGAAGACATTCATAAAACCAACCCCAACAACTTTAACTTCCAGAAAACCTTAGAAAGCGAAGCTTTGGCTTATAAAGAATCGCCGCTCTTTAATTATGGCCAATATATTCCCGACATCGGAGTATCAAAAGAATTCTTAGATGAGGCGTTTGGCTTACGAGATAAAAATAAAGTTTTCGGATTTGTCTCAACCGAGCAAGGTTCTTACATTATGAGGCTACTGGAAGCTGTCCCGATTGACGAGAAGAAGTTTACAGAAGAAAAAGAAGCATTTAAGGAAAAACTATTACAGCAGAAAAAAGAAATAGCATTTAACAACTTCTTCCTGGAATTAAAAGGCAAGGCCCGCCTGATAGATAATATCCCTAAAATAAAAGCCCAAGCCGCAAAAGGCTCACCGAACATTCCCCAGATAGACGAATTTTAATTTCTTCCTGGCTATTTGCTCTGCTTTCTTTAAAGTATCGACGGGTGTAGGCGGAATATCTAATTTATAGTTAGGGAAATAGCGGGAAAAATGCAGTGGCACATCGCTGCCCAAATTATCATAAATCCAATCAACCAACTTCTGCAGGCTATCACTTGAGTCGTTTAAATTCGGAATAATCAAATTTGTAAGTTCGATATGGCAGGCTTTATGGCTGCGCTTGATCACCTCTAAAACAGGATTGAGGCGCCCATTACAAACTTTTCGGTAAAATTCTTCATCTATGGATTTCAAATCAATATTCATCGCATGGATAAAAGGCAATATTTCCTCCAGCGGCTTTAAGTTCACGTAGCCATTCGTTACCAGGACATTCTCTAATCCCACGCTCTTGGCCAATTCCGCGGTTTCAAGAACGAATTCATACCAAATGAAAGGCTCATTATAAGTGTAAGCGATACCAAAAGAATCTAGCTCTTTTGCTTTTTCTACCAGCTGATGGGAAGTTATGGTTTCGGTTTGGGCAGAATCATCCTGAGAAATACTCCAGTTCTGACAGAATGGGCAGGAAAAATTGCATCCTTTTGTCCCGACAGAAAGGATATATTCTCCAGGGTGATAATGATAGAGCGGCTTCTTCTCGATAGAATCCAAAGAAATAGACGCAGCTTGTCCGTAAATTAATGTATAGAGTTTTCTTTGGATATTTTTTCTGACGCGGCAGAATCCCAGCCTGCCTTGTTCTATAACACACGACTGGGGGCAGAGAAGGCAATGAATTTTACCGGATGGTAAAATCTCGTAATATAAGGCCTCTTTATATTCCATGATTTTCTTAAGGCCTTTCTTCTTAAAATGGATAAAGTTCTATACTATCTTAATCGCCTGGACCGGACACTGATCAGCGACTTCTGCTAGGTTGTGTTGTTCGCAAACTTGCGCCTTTACATGGGCGATACCATCGCCGCGGATCTCAAAAACCTCCGGGCAATTCTGTTCGCATAATCCGCAACCTACACATGCTGGTTCATCAATAATTACTTTTGCCATTTACTTAACCTCCTGACTTCTAATTTTTCTACGCTTCTAATTTCAAACCGTATTTTTTGATATTATAATCCGCTATATCCTGAATTTTCTTAATCTGTTCAGGTAATTTTAGAATATGTTTAAATCTACCCTGAAGCTTTAGATATTCCTCTACCGGCTTGGGTTTAATTTTCTGCACTGCCGCCAATTCGCCATTTACATATTCAAATATCGGATACAGCCCTGTTTCAACCGCGGCTCTGGCTACCGTAACTGTTGCCGCCCCTTCATGCCGCCATCCCAGAGGACAAGGAACATGAATCTGGAGATATTTCGGGCCTTTAATTGACACTGCCTTCTTGACTTTATTATGCAAATCTCTGGTAAACGCGACTGAAGCAGTGGCTACGTAAGGAATTCCGTGTGCGCGCGCAATTTCTGGCACTGGCTTTTTCATTTTAGGGTTGCCGAACGATTGTTTTCCCGACGGAGAAGTTGTTGTATTGGTATCAAAAGGCGTGAGACCGCTTCTTTGGATGCCTGTATTCATATAGGCTTCATTATCGTAACAGACCGATAAGATATCGTGGCCCCTTTCCCACATTCCGGAAAGCGCCTGCAGGCCGATATCGGCTGTTCCGCCGTCTCCGGCTTGGGCTATAACGTTAGTCCCTTCTTTTTTGCCAAGAAATTTGAGCGCCGATTCAACACCCGAAGCTACTGCGCCGGCATTTTCAAACAATGAATGAATAAAAGGCACTCCCCAGGCAGTTTCGGGATATTTGGTAGTAAAAACTTCCAGGCAGCCTGTATTATTTACAACTATTGTTTTTTCGCCCGCTGCCTCGATTACTAGCCTGGCTGCGATAGCCTGGCCGCAACCGCCGCAGGCAGTATGTCCAGGATTATACAACATTTTAGTTTCCGGCATATTCTTCCTCCAAAAGTTCTTTCTTTACATCAATAAATTCGCAATCGACTTGTTTTCCTGAAAGCTTATCAAAAACCTGTTTTATAGAATCTTTGGTTATATCCCTTCCGCCTAAGCCTAAAACAAAACCGCTGATTTTGGGAACTTTTGTCTGGCCTATAAAAGCAGAGGTCAAATCGGTATAAAGCGGGCCATTAGACCCTAGAGATATTGACTTATCAACTACGGCAATCTCAGGGATGTTCTTCAAAGCATCTAAAATTGCCTGTTTCGGAAACGGACGGTAAGTGATGAGTTTTAAAACTCCGACCTTTTTACCTTGGCTGCGCAAATCATCTACGGTTTCTTTTATCGTTCCTACCACCGAGCCCATAGCCACGATAACTTGCTTGGCATCTTCTATTTTGTAAGCCTCAACCAACCCGCCGCATTCCCTACCAAATGCCTTTTTGAAGTCGCTTGAGACCTTGGGGATTAATTCCAATGCTGTTTCATGCGTCTTCTGGATAGCAATGCGTGTCTCCATATAATGCTCAGGCATAGCTAATGATCCCAGCGTCATAGGATCATTTACATCTAATTTGTATAATGGCTTATAGGCAGGCAAGAATTTATCTACCTGTTCCTGAGTCGGCATATCGGCTACTTCCAAGCCGTGAGTTAATATGTATCCGTCTAGATTAACCATAACGGGAAGCATTATGCTGTGGTCTTCGCTAATGCGATAAGCTTGGATATGCAAATCTATAACCTCTTGGATGTTCTCGGCAAACAATAAAATCCAGCCGCTATCCCTAATCGTCATAACATCCTGCTGGTCATTCCAGATATTTATAGGAGCTGAAACCGCCCGGTTGGCACAAGCCAAAACCAAAGGCAGCCTCATTCCGGCAATATTAAAAATAACTTCTGCCATAAGAAGCAGCCCTTGGGAGCTGCTGGATGTGAAAGCGCGCACGCCTGTAGCTACGGCGCCAAGAACTGCCGACGCTGCGGAATGTTCGCTTTCCACATTGACAAATTCCGCCTTTAATTCTCCGTCGGCGACAAACTGCGCCAATCCCTCGACGATATGCGTCTGCGGAGTAATGGGGTATGCCGAAATAACGCCGGGCCTGCATAATTTAACCGCTTCCGCAACGGCGTATGAACCTTCAACAAATTTTTTCATTTTACTTCTCTCCTTTTAATGAGCACACAACTTATGGAACCTGCCTGCCGGCAGGCAGGCGTAGTGAACATAAGTTGTATGCGCGAATTAACCCAGCACTTATTTGTTTTAAATAAGCTTCGAGCAAATAAGTGCTGGGCAATTCGGCCGGACGACTTAAGTTCGTTTCACTCCTTAAGTCGTGGACTCATTGACCATTTCAATATCTTTTTTAGGGCAGATAAACGCGCAAAGTCCACAACCTTTGCAAAAATCAGGATCACTCTTGTACGAATTCTTTTCTTTGCCCGAAATACAATTCTCGGGACAAATCTGCACGCACATATTGCAGGCAATGCAATTCTTCTGCAAGAACCTTGGCTTAACATCTATACGCCAAGAACCTGTCTTATTTTTTCTGCTTGATTTTGGTTTTGAGACTAATGGTCCAAACATTTCTTCTCCTTCAATGAGCACATAATTTACGGAACGCGAAGTGTGACGTAAATTATAAGTGCGAATTGATAAACTCAAATCCTCTTTTTGCCGCTTCAATATTTAGTTCGGCAACCTTCCCTTCAAAGCGCTCTTTTATGGCTTTGGTAAGCGAGTCTAAATCCATCTCTCCGGTTGCCGCGGCAAATGCGCCAATCAACGCGGTATTACCTAAAGGCCTGCCGATTACTTCCATAGCGATTTTATTTGCGGGAACCATAAATATTTTCTGCTTTCCCTTGGGCTTGGGAGCCTCTATTCCTTCCCTTTCGTTTACTACTGCGACGCCTTCCGGCTTAAATCCGGTAAAACAATCAAATCCGCGCATAAGCGTAGAATCTACCATGATTATATAATCCGGTTCATAGATCTGGCTCCTAAGCCTTATCGGC
>VGKH01000001.1 GCA_016867135.1 Candidatus Omnitrophota bacterium | reverse complement strand
GGGATGCGCGCAACCAAAATTACGCTTTAAATTCTCCTTGGTATCCCGTCCTTTTTGATGGCCCATAATCATGATTTTGTTGCCATTCAACTTTGCCACTCCCCCGACGATAGCTTGGTCGTCGTAAAAAAGCCTGTCGCCATGAAGTTCAATAAAATCGGTCATTAACATATTTATATAGTCTTGGGTGTAAGGCCTTTTGGGATGCCTGGCTATCTGGACTCTCTGCCAGGCGGAGAGGCTGCCATATATATCTTTTCTTAATTTGGAAAGCTTATCCTCTAGATTCTTTATCTCAGAACCTAAATCTATCTTTTTATTAGAAGTAAAAGATTTTAATTCCTGAATCTTTTTTTCTAATTCAATTATTGGTTTTTCAAAATCTAAACCGTGCATATTATTATTTTAAGATTTGATTAGTCGATTATGGTCACTTCCGTGCCAACAGGTAAGATAGAATAAAGTTCTTCTACGTCTTTATTTAGCATACGCACACAACCTTTCGTGGCTTGCTTCCCGATAGATTCGGGTTCGGTTGTGCCGTGGATACCGTATTCTGGAATATCAAAACCCATCCAGCGAGTTCCTAAAATATTCTCTGGGCTTTCAGGGGGTATAGGTACCGCTGCGCCTTCTTTATACCAAGGAGGATTGACTAATTTATTTATTATCTTATAAATCCCCACGGGAGTATGATTATCGGCCCCCGTAGAGACGAGATAAACCTTTACTACGTCATCGTTAGACTTGAGGATAAGCGTGTTTTGCGATTTATCAACGACGCAGGAAAATTTCCCGGACCAAATTCTCAATTTTTCTCCGGCTTTTATTACATCCGAGGAAATACCGTTGGATTTCTTGATAAACTCAGCGGTAGTGTTAAATTTCTTGGCGATCTTTGCTAGCGAATCCCCCGATTTTACCTCATATAATGTCGTTTGGGGAGTTTCCAGCCGGGAAAAGAGTACTAGCATATTCAAATCTTGAAGTTTTTTCTCAACTTGAGCGATATCTTTAAAATCTGGAGAATCTGTTACTATCTTTTTGTATATCTCCTGCGCTTCAATGAGCTTTCCTTCTTTGGTAAGATTATCTGCCTGGGAATTCAGCTCAGAAGCGAAACTAGCGGATATGCCTGATTCCCTAGAACCTTTGTTTTTAACAATAAGCGCGACTAAAACAAGTAGCAAAATAAAAGCAGCCACTGGAATTATAATAATTTTTAAATTCTTCATATTCTCCTTTGCTTATTGAAGAGACAAAGCAATTAATATCCCTAAAACGGAGCCTACAATAACCTCTATCGGCGTATGGCCTATAAGTTCCTTTAAACGGCTCTCATCAATCTTGCCACGCCAGTATATATCATCCATTATCTTATTTAATATCTCTGCCTGCTGTCCGGTAGAACGCCGCACACCCTGGGCATCGAACATCGTAACGATAGCAAAAACTACGGCCCCAGCGAATATTGCTGTATCAAACCCGACATTGAAACCACAAGTGGTAGCAAAAGCGCTCACTCCCGCAGCGTGGCTTGAAGGCATACCTCCCGTACCGATAAACCATCTAAAATTAAATTTTTTCTCCCTGACTACACCCAGAAAAACCTTAATTGTCTGGGCGATAAACCAGGCAGATAAAGTTATCCAAAGAATTTTGTTTTTTAGTAAAGGTAAAATAAAATGTTCCATTTATTCTGTAATGGGAGCTACTTCGATTTTAACTTTCCGCTCTAAGGTAGGCTCGCCCTTCCAAAGCAAATAACCTTTGTTGCCATCTTCTGTATCTATATTGCTAACCTTGGATTTTCGCTCTGCCAATTTAGCCTCGCGCAGCCTCTTTTTCAAAATATCGTATGCCTCCCTTAACTCCGGCAAGGAATCATACCTGGATTGCAACGTGTCCTTCTCCTGCTGCAGCAAAGCTATCTCTTCTTTTAATTTAGCATATTCATTTATTAAATTTTCTAAATTTGTTTTGGCGGATTGGGATTCTTTCTTGAAATCTTCTAGCTCGGAATTTTTCTCATTCAACTTTGTTTCCGTTTCCTGGAGCTTTACTAATAGATCCTGGTTTTCTTTAGAAAGTTTGAGATATTCTTCTTTTTTCTTGTCTAAAACCGTCTCCAAATTCTTTTTCGTGGTATCTAACTCGACTATTTTATCGTTTATTTCCCTTAATTTAAGTTCCAAGCTATAATTAATCTTGAGCAAATAAAAATACCTAAAAAAGGAAAAAACCGCGAAGGCTACGATCAAAATGACAAAAAGGGTAGTAAAAAACTTTTTCATTTATTGGTCCTTTCTTATTCTCCTTCGCCTTACTAATAGGAAACACCGGTATAGGCTTCCCTGCCTGCCGGCAGGCAGGGGAGAATTATTCCGATGAGAATATTCTACGAAGCATATACCATTATTTTCACATTTCTTATGCGAAGTAGAATAATTGGGCTTGACTTAACACAAAAAACGTGTTAAGCTTACCCCATATTATAATACAGCTCGTTAAAAAGGCAAGTTTTTTGTTGCTGCCTCTAGTAGCAAAATCGTAAACCCTCTTCAGGAATATTCAAAGCAACAAATCTCCTTATCCAGCCCGTTAATATAAAAAACACTATGTTATCAAAATGCTATAGTTTTGGTCTATCTGGGCTAGAAGGCTTTCCTGTTGAGATTGAAGTAGACATAACCCGAGGCCTACCTAGCTTTGTAATTGTCGGGCTGCCGGATAACGCGGTAAAAGAAAGCCGTGAACGCGTGAGGAGCGCGATTAAGAATAGCGGATATAATTATCCTGCTGACCGGGTTACGGTAAGCCTTGCTCCGGCAGACATCAAAAAAGAAGGCCCTGTCTTTGATCTCGCCATCGCCATAGGCATACTTGCTGCTACAAAACAAATTAATCAAGAAAAATTGGATGATCTCATCATCTTGGGAGAATTAGCATTGGATGGTAGCATAAGACCTGTCAAAGGTAGCCTTCCTATCGCCCTAGCGCTCCATAAAACACAATTTGATTCCCTCATACTGCCTCAAGCAAACTCGTTGGAAGCAGCGATAGTAAAGAATATAAACGTATACCCGGTAAAGACCTTGCAAGAGGTTGTCTGCTTTCTGCACGAACGTGATTGCATTAAGCCTGTAAAGGTCGATGCCGAAGAGATTTTAAAAGAATCTCGTAATTACGAAGTAGATTTCTCCGAAGTGAAAGGCCAGATTCATGTCAAGCGCGCTTTGGAAGTTGCCGCAGCAGGCGCTCACAATGTCCTGATGATAGGCCCACCGGGAAGCGGCAAGACTATGCTAGCCAGCCGAATCCCGACTATAATCCCGGATATGAGTCTTGAGGAATCCCTGGAGACAACTAAAATTCATTCTATATTGGGATTGGTGCCGGCTAAATCCGGGATTATCGCTAACCGCCCATTTAGAACTCCGCACCATACCTGCTCTGATATTGCGCTTGTGGGAGGAGGATCAAACCCGAAACCCGGAGAGATAAGCCTGGCCCATAACGGCGTATTATTCTTAGACGAACTACCTGAATTCCATCGCGACGTACTCGAAGCTTTAAGACAGCCTCTGGAAGACGGATTTGTGACAGTATCGCGCGCTACCAAGTCTTTGAAATTTCCTACAAAATTTATGTTAGTTGCGGCAATGAACCCCTGCCCGTGCGGATTCTTTACCGACTCCAAAAGACAATGCCGCTGTACGCCTACAAAAATCAATCAGTACCTTTCCAAAATCTCCGGTCCGCTTTTAGACAGAATTGATCTGCATGTTGAAGTTGCATCTTTGGCTTATAAAGAATTGGTAAGCGAGCAGGCAGCTGAGCCCTCAGCTATAATCAAATCCCGCGTAAACCAGGCGCGCCAGATCCAACGCGATAGGTTCTTGGGTAATGTATATTCTAATTCCCAAATGAACCACCGCCAGATTAAAAAACATTGCACAATTAATGATGAAGCCAAACAACTGCTTAAAATGGCGATAAACGAATTGGGGTTTTCCGCGCGGGCATATGATAAAATCCTAAAGATATCCCGCACGATTGCGGATTTGGCAGGTTCGGAAAATATTTTGGTAGAACATATCTCTGAGGCAATTCAGTATCGCAGTCTTGATAGGAATTTGTGGTTTTGAGTCCGGCTGGAAATCACAAATTGTGACCTCAAAACGAAAATGCCTGGTATCACAAAATGTGATACCATCGATATAGAGCATCTTTCAGAGCTGAACTGGTGCCAAATTGGCACCAGTTTAAAAGATGGATTAATCACAATCTGGACCGGTTCAATCCATTAAAACATTCAACAGTTGCTACTTAGAAAGGTGGTTATGATGTCAAATATTATTTCATTAGAAATCATTGCTGCGAAGATTTTATTTATACGCGGCAAAAGAGTAATGTTAGATAGGGACCTCGCAAAACTTTATGAGGTAGATACTAGACAATTAAGTCGTCAAGTAAAACGCAATATTGATAGATTCCCAGAAGATTTTATGTTCCAGCTGACTAAAGATGAGTTTAGAAACTTGATGTGCCAAAATGGCACATCAAGTTGGGGCGGCACCCGCAAGTCTCCTTATGCTTTTACTGAACAGGGCGTTGCTATGCTCTCGGGTGTGCTACATAGTAAAAGAGCCATAAGGGTGAACATCCAGATTATGCGGGCATTTATTCAGTTGAAACTGATGTTATTAACCAATGCTGATCTCAAACGAAAAATCGAACAAATGGAGAAAAAATACGATAAGCAATTTACTATTGTTTTTCAGGCGATAAAGCAACTCCTGGAACCGCCAAAGGCAAAGCCAAAACCGCCAATCGGCTTTCGAGCTTAAAATTGAAAAAGAAATTTAAAGGTTTAAATTCTATCTATCGTTTTCTAAAACCTGTAATTCATACTAACTGTAAAGGCAGTTTCATCGATGAATCTGCCCTCAACACCAATTGAAAGATTTTTTGTAGGAAGAAAATCGCAACCAACAAAAATTCCGACCACGTCATCGCTATTTATATCATCAGTCTTATAAGTTGTCCCTGAAATTGTAGCTTGCATTGATGTTTCAACATCGCTATATTTAATTCCACCATAAGGAACAAACTGCCCTATTTCCTTAGATAACCCTAAAGCTACTTGCCATTCTCTATATTCAGCACTAAAATCAGAAATGCCTGCTTCTCCGGGAGAATAACTTACTCCGTTTAAAGTAACTTTATCAATATCCGGCTCTGCTTGGCGATATCTACCATCTAAACCAACTCTAATACCATTATCAAATTCATATAGAAAAGCTGTCGCACCTAATCCCCAAGAAAATGCGGTTTCAGTATCATACTTCAGATCAACTCCCGTGTATTTTTCGCTAAATTCTCCTTCGGCTGCACCAAGAAGACAAAAAACCTCTACTTTATCTGCCATGGCGTATGAAATTTTTCCCATATATGAGTTTAAATTTTCTATAGCTATATCTTCATCTGAATAATCTAATTCTCTTTCAGTAACAAAATCAAGCTCGGCCCCAACTTTAAAAGGGGTGTCACCTTTTTCTAAAATCGGTTTTGCAGGATTGCCAACTGGCGCTGCACTAGCTACAGAAAAAATAGTCATAACCATCATGACTACTACTATATACCAGATTTTTTTCACTTTTCCCTCCTTTTTAAAATATCAAAACAAACAAATTCTGTCTTTGCCCATAATAAAAAAATCACCTCCTCTAAACAGATACCACCTCCTTTCTGTAAAAATTTGGCAAACATTTTTTGTAGACTATCGTCTGTAGATAAATACTCTACAATATGGGATTATACATTTCATGGGTAAGGAAGTCAATACAAAAAAGTTTAGTCAAGAATTTGGAATGGCAATTAGAAGAAGACGCCATAAGCTCAATTTATCTCAGGAGGATTTTGCTGAGCTAGCGAATATTCATCGTACCTATGTTAGTTCAATTGAATTGGCGAAGGTAGATGTGGGTATTGGGGTAGCTTATAAGATCGCAAAAGCACTAAACACGCCACTAAGTAAATTATTAAAAGAGGCTGAAAGAGAGTAAAAACTACTTAATATCTTATTTTCTACTTGAATTTTGTGGCAAGGTAAAAATGAGAAAGAAAACCAAGTGGGCTGGACGAAAATCCAGCCCTTTTAAATTTGCTTAAATCGGATTCTTTATTCGCCCGAATTCTCTTGGACAAATTTCTTTATCTCTTCGATATTCTCAACTATCAACTTGGCCTTGCTTATGCCGAATGAAAACGGATATTGATCGTCTTCGCTTCTTTTTAAGACAATTAAAGGCTTGCCTTTAAATTCGCTTCTTTCTATCATGTCCTCTCCTTTGTTATGGTAGTAATCGTTTAATAAAGATAAAATAACCCACAACCAAAGATATAATTGCCGAAACCAATACCGCGCCGGCAGCCATATCTTTTATCATTTTAATTTTGGGATCAAATTCTTCCGAGAATAAATTATGGGTTTCTTCGACCATGGTATTAAATATCTCTGCCATAAATACCATGCCTATGGTCAAAATTATAATTAGAAACTCCGTCGTTGAAATCTTAAAATGGATTCCCAATATTATTGCAATAGCACCCAAGATAAAAATTATCCTGGCATTGCGTTCTGTTTTTAAAATATTAATCAGCCCGCTTGCGGCAAATTTAAAACTTTTTATAAAGGTTTTAGCTTTGTGAATCATCTTAGGATTTAATTAACGCTAAAGTCTCTGAACGCGTCTTTTGGTTTTCCTTAAAGATTCCTCTTACCGCCGAAGTCACGGTCATTGTCCCGGGTTTTTTTACTCCGCGCATAGACATGCATAAATGCTCTGCTTCCAACACCACCATAACTCCTAAAGGTTTTAGTTTCGACATAATTATCTCGGCGATCTGGGAAGTAAGCCTCTCCTGGACCTGCGGCCTTTTGGCTAAGACATCGACGACTCTGGCGATTTTGCTTAAACCGGTCACTCTTCCGCCTTTTGGGATATACGCCACATGGGCTCTTCCGATAAAAGGAAGCAAATGATGCTCGCACACAGAATATAGAGGAATGCCTTTAAGAAGAATTATCTCGTTATGTTTCTGGTCTAAAACTACCTCCAGTTCCTTTTTAGGATCCTGATGCACTCCCGCAAAGATCTCTTCATACATCTCGGCTACCCTTTTGGGAGTCTCTTGTAAATCGTGCCTTTTAGGATTTTCTCCGATGGCTTCTAAAATCATCTTTACCGCATTTTCGATTTTTTTCTTATCCATTATACCTCCTTCAATGAGCAGACGATTTACGGAGCACAAACGACGTAAATCGTAGGCCGAAAGGCCGTCTGCGAATTGAACCCCCACACCAATTCTCGTACCCCTCAACACCAAAAAATTGGTGTGGGGGTAAATTCGGACATATAAGTTATGTCGCTTGAATACTAACAGTGCTCCATAACTTATGTCCTCATTTATTTCCCAATGCAAAATTCCGAAAAAATCCTATCTAATAAATCTTTCTCTATTGTCTTTCCAGTCACGGAATCGAGTTCTTTAACTGCCGAAGTTAATTCCAAGCAAATAAACTCAGCAGAAAATCTTTTAAGAATTAATTCTATTGTCTTGTCGATTTGGACCAAAGCATTTCTTAAGGCATGAATATGCCGAATGTTGCTTAAAAAAACTCCTTTGTTGATTTTGAATTTTCCTTGCCAGACGTTTTTGATAATTGCCTCTTCCAGATTTTTTATACCCAGCTTCTGCAATGCCGAGATTTTTACTATTGTAGAATTTTTAGCCAATGATTTCAATGTTTTTATGTTTATTTTTGAAGACAAATCAATCTTATTAATTACAATGATTATGTTTTTCCCTTTGAGTTTGTTAATAAGGCTTTTATCTTGATTGGATATTTTTTCGTGATTATCCAAAACAAAAAGCGCCAAATCGCAATTTTCCAGCTGCTGGTGGCTGCGTTTGATTGCTTCTTTTTCAACCAGATCCTTGGGCTCGATAATTCCTGCGGTATCAACAAATCGCAAAGGAATGCCTTTCAAATTTATGACTTCCTCTACGATATCGCGGGTTGTCCCCGGAATATGTGTAACGATTGCCTTCTCTTCTTTTATCAAAGTATTTAACAAAGATGACTTTCCTACGTTTGGCTTACCGCAAATCACCACATCAATTCCTTCGCGCATAATCTTACCTTGCTCGGATGATTCTAATAAACTCTCAATATTTCTTTTCGCCATTTCCAAATGTTTAGCTTGCTGTTTTAAAGATAACTTATCAATATCTTCTTCGGGAAAATCTATTCCCGCTTCTAAGTAAGCTAGGACTTCGACTAATTCATTTCTTATTTGTTCTATTTTCTTAGAAAGCTCACCCTTTAGCTGGCTTACCCCGATTTCCAAGGCTGAATCTGTCTTGGCATTGATTATATCCAACACCGCCTCTGCCTGAGTCAAATCAATACGGCCGTTAATAAATGCCCGGCGGGTAAATTCTCCCGGTTCGGCAAGCCGCGCCCCCAACTTAACTACTACTTCCAATATTTTTTTAAGCGGTATGAGCCCACTGTGGCAATTTATCTCCACGATATCTTCTTTGGTGTAGCTTTTGGGTGAGCGCATTACAGTCAGGATAACCTCATCAATAATCCTTCCTTTGCCATTTTCACAAATCCATCCATAATGCGTGGTATAAGTTCTAAATTTCGAGGGCTTTGATTTTTCTTTAGAGACAAAGATCTTATCTACGATAGACAAAGAATCTTTCCCGCTTAAACGCACAATGCCGATACCGGCCTGCCCCAAAGGCGTTGAAACCGCGGCGATAGTATCGTTTAATCCTAACTTAAAGGTATTTATTGTTTTATCTTTCTTGACCATAAATCTCTTGCCTCGCCCACTACGAATAGTGAACCGGTGACCAGTATTATATCATTTTCTAAAGAAATAGCTTTAGATAATTCCAGCGCCTCTTTTACACCTGAGGTTGTTTTGATATCTTGGTTTTCTGAGAAAAATCCCAAAAGATTCTTTGGCTCGCTTGCCCGCGGATTGTCAGCCTTAGTAAGGATAACCGTTTTTGCTATCGGCTCTAAGGCTTTACAAACGCCTTTTAAATCCTTATCTTGAGAAATGCCCAGGATTAAAGTTGTTTTCTGTTCGCCAAATATCTTTTTTATGGTATTTTTTAATGCTTCTGCCGAAGCGGAATTCTGTGCCCCGTCGAGAATAACAAAAGGATCCTTATCGATAACTTCAAATCTGCCGGGCCAAAAAGTCGTCTCCAAACCCTTCTTAATCGCCTCAGCTGGCACAATGAAATTGAACAATCTTAAAGCATCGACTATCCCAATAGCGGTAGCGGCATTAATCAGTTGATGTCGACCTAATAATCCAGTTCTTAAATTGGTGTATTCGCTAAAACTATCAAAATAATTGAAAACCTGGCCATTGATATCGGAAAATAGCTCTTCAAAAAAAATGTCTTTGCCTACGACATATAACTTGGCATCAAATTCTTGGCAACGTTTTTTAATGGCTTTCAAAGCTTCATCTGGCTGAATAGCGCTTACTACAACCTGATTTTTATTTTTAATTATTCCTGCTTTTTCCTTCGCGATCGCCTCCAAAGTATTGCCTAATTTTTGGGTATGCTCAAAACTTATCGGCGTGATCGCGCAGACCAAAGGATCGGTTGTATTAGTTGCGTCTAGTCTGCCGCCTAATCCGGTTTCTAAAACTACAAAATCAACATTTTTATCTTTAAAATATAAAAACGCCAAAGCGGTATAAACCTCAAAAAAGCTCAGTTTATCCCACTGCGATTTTTCATTGAATTGATCGGCGGCTGTTTTTAATTTCTCAACGTAGACACAAACGTCATCTTCAGAAATCATGCCTGAAAAATACGGCTCAGGGTTTTGGTCCTGAACGCTGCTATCAAGAATTCTAATCCTTTCCCGGAAGGAATTAAGGTGCGGTGAGGTATAAAGTCCGGTTATAAATCCTGCTTCTTTTAAAATATTTGCTACATAGGCGCAAGTCGAACCCTTTCCTTTGGTCCCGGCAATATGGATGGATTTTATAGCATTTTGGGGATTACCTAGCGACTTAAGAAAATCTTGTATCCTTTCTAATTTAAAGCTTTCTTTGTAAGGAAATTCAACCTTGGTCTCGTAATTGACGAAGGAATGAAGATAATCTTGTGCTTCTTTAAAGTTCATTTTAGGTAGTTAGGTTAAAATAATGAAGAAAATGAATTGGAATGCTACTTGATTATAAGGCGTCAAAGATAATTTGTCAATTAAAGCTAAAAAGTAAAAAATGGGGGGCGGCGATTTCGCCGCCCCCCATCTTGAAAAACGCATGCCTCAAGCAGCGGTTATGTTTTTGAGCAGGCGCATCCTTCTGTGCATCCTTTTTCCGCACAGAGACACTTGCCATCCTTACAACAGCCGCCTTCACAGGTGCATTTTCCTTCAATACAGCATGCCCCCTCGGAACAGGCGCATTTGGCCTTCATACAACAGCCAACCTTGGCATAGGAAACGCAACTTGAGAAGACAAAAGCTGATAACAAAAGCAAAATAATTAAAGTTTTTCTCATTGACTTCTCCTTTAATTTAAATGAATTGATTATAACTTATACAATGTCTGATAATGAAATGACTCTGGGTGGATGAAAAATGCGGCGAACTATCTCGTAGGAGGAGATAAAATTTAATTTATTAGATAAAAAACTATTAAAAACCGGCCTGGGAAGCATATTTCCTGTTTGGATAGAAAGTACTGGTTGCCAATTTGAAAAGCATGTTTTAACTGTGCAACTGCAGGAACTGCCACAACAAGAGCATCCATCTTGGCAATCATCGGAAGAAATTGGTACAGTGGCTACTGCAATCAAGCTAATAGTAATGAATAAAATCATAATTATAAAACATACTTTTCTCATCCTAATTCCTCATCTTCTATTATAAAGTATACCATATTTATTTTCCGAAATGCTTCTGTATATACTCATTCATCAGGCGGGTGGCTTCGTCTTTGCACTGGCCGCAGACTGTGCCTAATTTGGTATGCTCCTGAAGCTCTAAGTACGTACGTACTCCTTCAAGTACGGCGTGTTCGATTTCCTTATCAGTAACATTCATACACTGACAGATAATCCTAGCCTTCTCTGTTTCTATCTTCTGGGGCATGTTATTGCGCAGATAATAATCATTGATGGCGGCGCGAAGCGCCTTATCTCCCAAAACAGAACAGTGAATCTTATGCTCAGGCAAACCCCCGAGCTCTTTTGCCACGTCTTTAGGGGAAACATGATATGCCTTATCCAGCGTCATGCCTTTAACCATTTCCGAAAGAATTGAGGTGCTGGCGATGGCGCTGGCGCATCCGTAGGTCTTCCATTTGCACTCGGAAATAGTATTATTTTTCTTATCTACCTTGATAACCATCATCATCTCGTCGCCGCACTTAAGATTTCCGACTATACCTTTTCCGTCGTACTCATCTACCTTTTCATCCCGAAGAACATTTTTAGGATTCATAAAATGCTCTTTTAATTTCTCAGAATAGACCCACTCGTCTTTAATCATTGTTTTCTGACCTTTTTTGTATATGCTGTAGACATGCCTCTTATTCTCCTGATAACTTCTGGGAGCTTATCTATCACGTATTCCACATCTTGCATTGTGTTTTCTCTACCCATGCTAAAACGTATGGAGCCGTGAGCACGCTCAGCGGAAATTCCTGTGGCTAAAAGCACATGCGAAGGATCGAGTGAACCCGAGGCGCAAGCAGAACCAGTAGAAACAGCAATGCCTTCCAAGTCCAGATATAACAAAATTGCTTCGCCTTCCGCGCCCTCAAAAGATACGTTGAGAGTGCTAGCTAGACAATCTGTAGGATGGCCATTAAATGATATATCTTTGATATTATCTTCAATACCCTTCCTAAGAACCGCTTTAAATTTAAGCAGGCGTTTTTCTTCTTCTTTCATTTCTTTTTCGCGCATTTGCACTGCTTCGCCCAAACCGATAATTCCGAGTGTGTTCTCTGTCCCGGCGCGCCTACCCTGTTCCTGATGGCCTCCGCGAATTAAAGGACAAAAAGGGATCCCTTTTTTGATATACAAAGCGCCTATCCCTTTTGGCCCATATATTTTATGAGCGGAAAGCGTTAAGAAATCAACATCCAAGTCCCGCACATTTATGGGAATTTTACCGACCGCCTGAACAGCATCGGTATGAAACAATACGCCTTTTTTATGTACGATATCGGCAATAGTCTTGACATCCTGGATTGTACCTATTTCATTATTTGCCATCATTACGGAAACCAAGCCCACATTATCCTTCATCATATCTTTTAGCTGTTCTATATTGACTTTACCGTAACGATCAACGCTAAGATATAAAACTTTGAATCCTCTATCCTCTAGGCATTTAGCAGCTTCCAAAATACAGGGGTGCTCTATGCTGGTTGTAACTATCTCTGCAGCGGCTTTACCGTGAAAATTGCACTTTTTTGACGGGCAGGCAAAAATTGATAGCACCGTATTATTTGCTTCTGTGCCGCTACCCACAAAGATAATTTCCTCAGCTTTAGCGCCCAGAAACGTAGCTACATTTTCCCGTGCTTCCTCGACAAGTTTTCTTGTGTGCCTGCCGAAAGCATGAAGGCTGGAAGGGTTGCCAAAATCCTCCAAGGCCTTTATCATTACCTTTTTAACCTCGGGATGGAGCGGCGTGGTCGCATTATGATCCATATAAACTTGTCTTTTTGCCATATTTCTCCTATAGTCTTAACTTGTTCACAGCAATATATTTACTCCAATGGAGCCGAATATGCAAGCAATATTTTCAGGACTCTTGGCCAAAAATCCCTTTGACCATTTTGTGCTTACAAAACCAAAAACGAACTTTTAAAATCATCTTTAAGATCGATTTTATTGTCAATGCTTATGAGTAAATATTTATGAGATTATCTTCAAATCTTTTCTGGCTGATTCTTCTCGCCAGATATCAAAAATATACCTGCCTGCGCGAACAAATTCGGAAATAATATAATTTTTCTTCTCTCGTTTAGATAAAAGCTCTGCTCAATTTTGATTTTTTTAAGGCGGCAATAGGATATAAAATCGGATATACTCAAGAAGTGCAAATTAGGCGTTTCGTACCATTGATAAGGCAAAGAGCCTGTTACCGGAGTCTTGCCTTGAAAAAATATCTGAAGCCGTCCTTTATAGTAGGCGAAATTAGGAAACCCTACAATTACCTTTTTCCCTGCGCGGAGGGCATCTTTAAGCACATTTTCCAGATGATTAACCTGCTGCAGGCTCTGGTTCAGTATTATGTAATCAAATGATTTATCCTTATACTCCGAAAGACCGCTATCAATATCGCCGTGAAAAACATTTAAGCCTTTTGCCACACATTTGTATATTTCCTGCTCGTCTATCTCGATACCCTGGCCACGCACATTTTTTTCCTTTATCAAAAGATAGAGAAGCTCGCCGCCGCCACAGCCTAAATCTAAAACCGAAGCATGGGCTCGAATTAATCCTAATATGACTCTGTGATCCAATCTAATCTGGCTATATTTGATAATCACCTGTCACCTCGTATTTATAAAATATTTTTTTTAAGAAATGCTTAATTAGATGTGTTTCCTCTTCGATCTCAAGAAGAAATGCATCATGACCATACGTAGAGTCAATCTCGCAATAAGACGCTTCTATGCCAGAAAGTTTAAACGCTTTAACTATTTCTTTGGCTTGGTATGCAGGATATAGCCAATCAGATTTAAAAGCGATAACCAGAGCTTTTGTCCTTATCCCTTCTAAAACTTCATGGAATGGTCTTCCACCCGAGGCATCGAAATTATCCAGCGCTTTAGTAATATAAAGGTAGGAATTGGCGTCGAAGCGTTTTACAAAATTATCGCCCCGGTAACGTAAGTATCCCTCTACTTCGAAATCGGCAGTAAATTTAAAAGGCTGTGCACCATTTTTCTTGGCCCTTCCGAATTTCTCAGCCATTGATACGTCGCTCATATATGTTATATGTCCGATCATTCTTGCTACAGCAAGGCCTTTCGCCGGCAGAGCTGCTCCATAATAATTTCCCGATTTCCAATTAGGGTCAGCCATAATCGCCTGTCTTCCTACTTCATTGAATGCGATTTGCTGAGGAGAATGCTTGACGGCCGTAGCAATAGGTATAATACTGCGAATTCTCTCTGGATATTTAATCAACCACGACAAAACCTGCATACCCCCCATTGAACCGCCCACCACCGTTAACAATTTTTCTATACCTAAATAATCAATAAGGCGCTTTTGGGCATCGACCATATCATTGATCGATATTTGCGGAAAATCAAGAGCGTAAGGATTACTTGTTTTAGGATTCAGACTAGAAGGACCAGTAGAGCCTTTACATCCGCCCAAAACATTGGAACAAATTACAAAATACTTATCAGTGTCAAAGGCTTTAGTTGAGCCTATCATGGAATCCCACCAGCCCGGATTATTTTTCCCTTCATGAACACCAGCCGCATGCGCATCACCGGAAAGGGCATGAAGAATAAGGATAGCATTTGACTTCTCCTTGTTTAATTCACCGTAAATCTCATAGGCTAGAGTGATCGGGCCAAATTTATCACCATGCTCAAGCGCGATATTATCGAAGGTAAAATATTTTGTTTCGACAATGCCTACGCTATCCTCTCTTGTCAATATCTTTTCATTCTTCATAATGTTACCTCTTGGAAAAGCCAGGTGGTAAGATATCTTTCTCCAGTATCTGGAAGAACTACCACTATCAGCTTACCTTTATTCTCTTTTCTCTTTGCCACTTCTAATGCTGCCCATAAAGCTGCTCCACTCGAAATGCCAGCAAGAATTCCTTCTAACTTTGCTAGTTGCCGAGTGGCCTCGCCAGCATTCTCATTAGAAACTTGGATAACCTCATCCACTATAACCCTGTTTAAAACCTGAGGGACAAAACCGGCTCCTATCCCTTGAATTTTATGCGGTCCTGGTTTTCCTCCAGATAAAACCGGGCTAGCCTCGGGCTCAACCGCTATAGCTTTAAACTCCGGTTTTCTTTTTTTAATCACTTCGGATACACCGGTGATTGTCCCACCGGTACCGACTCCAGAAACCAGAATATCAACTTTTCCGTCAGTATCTCTCCATATTTCTTCGGCCGTGGTCTTACGATGGACCTCTGGATTGGCGAGATTATTGAACTGCTGCGGCATAAAACTGCTGGGGGTGGATTTTGTCAATTCTTCAGCTTTCTCCACCGCGCCCTTCATTCCTTTTGCGCCTTCGGTCAACACAAGATCCGCGCCAAAAATCTTAAGCAGCTGCCTGCGTTCGATACTCATTGTCTCGGGCATGGTCAAAATCAATTTGTAGCCTTTGGCTGCAGCCACAAATGCAAGAGCAATCCCTGTATTACCGCTCGTCGGCTCAATAATCACGTTACCTTTTTTAAGCAATCCTTTTTTTTCTGCATCCTCAATCATCGCAATGCCGATACGATCCTTAACGCTCGAAAGCGGATTAAAAGATTCTATCTTTGCAACGACCGTAGCCTCGAGTCCATCGGCAATGCGATTAAGCTTTACAAGTGGGGTGTTGCCTATTGTCTTTGTAATATCTGAATATATCTTTGCCATCATTATCCTCCTTATGTCTTGTCTAAAGCCTGCTCTATATCGGCTATAATATCATCAATGTGTTCGAGACCTATTGACAACCGAATAAAATCCGGCGTAACACCGGTTGACAACTGCTCTTCGGCAGATAGCTGCTGGTGCGTCGTGGTCGCGGGATGAATAGCGAGACTCTTTGCGTCTCCGACATTAGCAAGATGCGATATTAACTGAAGCGAATCAATAAATTTTCTTCCCGCCTCTAATCTTCCCCTAATACCAAAGCCCAAAATGGCACCAGCTCCCTTGGGCAGATACTTCTTTACCCTGTCTTTCTCAGGACTATCATCAAGCCCAGGATAATTAACCCAACTGACTTTAGGATGTTTTTTGAGATATTTAGCTGCTGCAAGCGCATTTTCAGAATGTCGCGGCATTCTAAGATGTAATGTCTCCAAGCCCTGCAAAAACAAGAAAGCATTAAAAGGAGAAATGGCTGGACCTAAATCCCTCAACAAAGTAACCCTGGCCTTGATAATAAAGGCGATGTTTCCTAACGGCTTAAGCGCTTCAATAAAGTCGATTCCATGATAGCTTGGATCCGGTTCAGAGATAAGCGGGAATTTTCCGTTATCCCAGTCAAACTTTCCAGAGTCGACAATTACTCCGCCAATACTCGTGCCATGTCCGCCGATGAATTTGGTGGCGGAATACACGATGATGTCCACACCAAAATCAAACGGCCTCAATAAATAAGGAGACACCGTATTATCCAAGACAAAAGGAATCCCACTTTTGTGGGCGACTTTAGAGATCCCTTCCAAATCCGCAACATCCAGTTTAGGATTACCAATGGATTCAGCAAACACTGCCTTGGTTTTTGCAGTTATGGCTTCCCTTAATGCATCCGGATCGTTCGAAGGCACAAATTTCACCTTTACGCCTAAACGCGGAAAAGTATAGTGAAAAAGATTATACGTACCGCCGTAAAGATTGTCGGCGGAAACAATCTCATCTCCCGCCTGGGCTATATTAAGTAGTGCCAGCGTCATCGCGGCCTGACCGCTAGAAGTGGCAAGTGCCCCGACTCCGCCGTCCAATGCCGCTACTCGCTTTTCGAAAACGTCCTGCGTTGGATTCATAATTCTGGTGTAGATGTTACCGAACTCCTTCAATCCAAAAAGATTAGCCGCATGTTCCGTGCTTTTAAACTGATATGACGTAGTCTGATAAATAGGAACGACCCGTGAGCCGGTTGTTGGGTCGGGCTCCTGTCCGCCATGCAAAGCGAGTGTTTCAACTTTTAATTGGTTATCAATCTTGCTCATTGTACTTCTCCTTTCGTTTTCTGGGCGGGGAGAAACTAAAAGTTTCTCCCCGCCCAATTTGTTATTCAATGTTTAGAATGCGTGCTCGGCGCTCGAGGGTCATGGTCTCAAGCATATTTATAATCTTTATCTGTACATACAAAAGCCAGGGCTATACCAGTATTACCGATTAATTTGGTTATGTCGTTGGCTATTTTTGTCATGTTTACCTCCTATTTTAGAAATTACCTTTCCCATAAAAACAAAAAGCCTCTCGTCCCCTAAGCCTCAATTCTGGGACGAGAGGCTTTAAAGACCTTTCATTCCCGTCAGGCCGTCATCTGCTCCTGCATCATCATAGATTCGGAATTCATTTTATTTTTAGCAAGTATTTTCCCAGCTTCTTGCGCAGCCTTTCTTCCTGAAAAAAGCATTCCTGCAAAAGTCGGGCCCATGCGCGGAATCCCATAAACGGTGGAGACTGCCATTCCCGTCACAACCAAACCTGGATAAACTTCTCCTGTGTTTTCTACTACTAAATCTTCCGAAGAATTAACATCCATAGCCCCAAAATCTTTTAATTTAATAATACCTCTTCTTTCCAGAGCTTTACAAACAAACGCATCGTGGCCGGTGGCGTCAATAACGACTTGGGACTCTAATGAAATTGGATCGACACAGGTAATCTGCCTGGGCAAGGCCGATACCGGCGTCCAATTAATAACCGCTCCTTCTACTTTTTTATTTCTAAGCACTACATCATCAAATTTGGTCATATTTAAGATTTTTACTCCTGCATCGCAGGCAGCGGCAATAAGCTTCGAACAAGCGTGAGGGCCATCAGCGACGAACAAACCATCCTCTGCTTCTTTATAAGGGATATCTAACTCTTCTAGAACCTCTTGTGCTGGCGCCCTAAAAGTCAACGTATTCATTAAATATCCGCCGATCCAAAAACCTCCGCCGATATAATTATTGCTTTCGATGACCAATACTTTGAATTTGTTTTTTGCTAATTCACGCGCTGCAACGAGGCCGCTAGGGCCTCCGCCGACCACGATAACATCTGAAATTATATAATCCTGCAGCCAGCCGCTGAATTCTTTTATAATTGCCTTGCTTATCCTTGCCTCGGTAGTCCTCTGGAACATCTATAACCTCCATTATTAAAAAAACTATTAAAAAGATAAATGAATTCTAACATAAAAATCTCTATATGTCAATACTATTTTTATATTATATGCTAACTATATTTATATATAGCGGATAAAAAAATTTTAGGCGTTTCCGTATTTGATAAATACCGGACAAGAATCCCTTTGTTTTGGTTTACAATTTTTTATCTCCCAGCAACGAGTAGTCTCCATAATCTTTCTAGCGCCTTCTATATTTATATGCTTCTTTTGAAGCATCTCTTTAATCCGTTCCAGCCGATCTAAATCGCACTGAGAATAAAACCGGTTTTTGCCCAGGCGCGTGGGTTTGATCAACTTCTTTCTTTCCCAGATACGGAGGGTAGCCGGACAAACACTCAGCTTCTTGGCGACAATTCCTATTGTATAAACTGGCTCTCTGTAATCTTGTTCCATTTTATTTCACCTCTTTTTTTATACCATATGTAAAAGTCATTTACAAGCCATTTATTCCTGCTTCGAAGTTTTTATTTTACCTATGCTTTCCTGTAAAGTCCCCATGGGACAAATCGCGCACCAACTTCTGTGTCTGGTAGATATTCCTAAAATAATTGAAATTATAGTAGTCAAAATACACATGCCAACAAAAACCGCTCCGATGGCGATTAAATTTCCTCCAGTGCGGATAGTTCGTACCGCCACAAAACACATAAGCAAGACAAAAATGAGCCAGCGAAACCATTGCTTCATAAAAATTTTAGGAATAGGTTTTTTAAGACTCGCCTTCGATATTACTATATCTAAAAATGCTCCGCGTGGACAAAGATTCCAGCACCAATATCGGCCTTTAAAAAATGAAAACGTTAAAAAAAATACCATCATCGCCAATACCAAATATCCTAATAAAGGATAAAAAATCCCGCCGATTACCACAACAGGAAGCAGCCATATGCTTATCAACTGAGTTTTTTTCATCTAAATAACCTCAACTTAGCAAGCCCATCTTGCTTTTCTATTGAACATTTTCTTTAAAATCTGATATTTCTTGTGCTTCCTTAAATTATTGATGACCCATTGAGCCACTAATTCGTCCCTGGTTATATAACTCTTAAACCTGCATCTTTTGCAGTATCTTACCTTTCCGCTGTTTATCGTTTTTTGGAAGCGCAAAAATTTATCTTTGAGTCGATCACGATTATATTTCTTGCTAAAGTCTATTTCGGTAATATCCATGCCGAAATATTCAATATTTTTACAGAAACTTATACTGTTTCCTTTTAAAGACAATGGATTATCGCAACGGACCCTTAGCCCCTTTATATCTTCTACCTTCTCCAAACAGCCTTTCATAAGCGAGTAATCGTGGATATAGACCTTTTTGTATTTTGAAGCCAAAGATTCAAAGAGCCTGTCGTAGCTGCCTTTGTTGGTTCTTTCGTCGGAGAAAATCTTAATTAGCCTTATTTTTTTTAATCTATGGAATCTCTCTACCCGTTTGATAATGGTATTAAGATTATTTTTATTAACCAAGATGTTTATTGAATTGACATTCATCTCTTTTATGAACTTATCGCATAATTCAAGCCTTCTGGGATGACCCTCTTCATTATAAGAAACAAGATAACTAATATTCTTGTTTATCTTGGATAGCTCTTTGTATTTATCTAATATTGTGCCGTTTGTAACGATTCCTATGCCGACTTTATGATCCAGGCAATATTTTGCCAATTCTTTCATCTTATGGTAAAAACAAACCTCTCCGCCCAATAAAAATAGAGCTCTTATCTTTAAAAACTTAATAAATTTCTTTACTGCCGCAAAATCTGTCTCTGGCCTATTGCGATAATAACAGCTAGTCAGGCTCAAGCAGTAATCGCATTTAAGATTACATTTATTGGTAATTTCTATTCTTAAAGGAAATTGGTTTAGTTCCATAATTATTCGCCGTGAAAAAACTTTATCTTAAAACAATAAAGCCTCCACATAACTGCAGAGACTTCTATTTTTATGACAATGGCTTTCTTCAGGAAGCCAAAGCATTCTTTAGGTCTGATAGTTTTTTAAGATGAGAAGCCTCCTGCAATATCAGCTGGTCAACTATCTTGTGATGCGCCTCAGGTATCGATTTCTTCATTGCCTCGTAAAAGAGTATCGAATCTTTCTCAAACCTAATCCCGAAATCCACTGCTTCCTTATCGCTCTTGGTGCTCTTGGCTAGTGCCTCGCCTCTATCTTCTTGCGTAAAAACATATTCTGCTGACAAATTCTTCATGTAAGAAATATATTCTCCAGGGTAAGACTCAGCAGTTTGAGAATCTTCTAAGCTATCTAATATACCCTGGAAAGCAAGGATATGCCTTTCCTCTTCAGAAGCTAAAAACTTATAAAGATCTTTTGCCTTCTGGTTTTGAGACTGAGGAATCAATGTATTATAAAAATCTCTGCCGTTTTTTTCAATCTGGATACCCATCATGACTATCTCGGCGCCAGAAAAAATATTTGCCATTGTACCTCCTTATATTATAGGTTCTGCTCTGCTATCCAGGCGCCATGAATATTGCAGTGTTCTACCACGGAAATCTTGCCGGTCGCTACTTTAAGATGCAATGCCGCTGCTGGATTCAGTTTTTCAGGAGTCAATATTGTCCTTGCTAGAAATTTATTATCGATATAGAAATCAATATCCGTAATGTAATGTTCGGCTAACATCGGATGTATGACCGCGCCTATCCTAACATGCACGTCGGAGCAGCCTTCGGGAATAAGGCCGCATTTTTTGACTACCGTAATTACCGGAGTATGTTTCTCGCTCAACTTTTCTTCGTCTTTGACTGTCTTTATGGCATCTTGCTTCTCTTCAAAAGCCTTTTGCGGCGCACCGCAAACAGGGCATTTCTCCGGAGCGGCGCCGTCTATGGAAATAAACCCGCAGACTTTACATACGTAACCTTTCATAGCTACCTCCTTTAATGAACACTTGATTTATGGAGTCCACAGGACGACATAAATCAATCTTCTTTGAAACACTTCTTTGTTTGTGCGAATTAAACCCTTGACAATTTGAAATGTCTGTCGGTGAAGCAAATTGTCAAGGGTCAAATTTCCCCTGCCGCTTTGTTTCGCTTCACAAAGCGAAACAGCAGGGGTCATTTGGCCTCCTCTATTTTCCCAGGCGTAAGATTAATAATCTCTTCTACCTGCACAACAATCAGATATTCCGGCTTGGGCAACAAAATCTCCGGATGATTAGAACTGCCTTTCTCTTCGTGGATATTCTTTATTACCCTTTTTGTTGCGCGGCTGGTTATCTTGTCATCCCACAATGCCAGAATATCAGATCCAAGACTTTCGGTTTCTACTATTTTTGCCCTGCCTTTCAAACAATAACCTTGGAATTTATGTTCATCTACTGCCGTAAGGCTTATAGTCGAATTATTTTTTAGGTTTTGAAATGTCTTGGCCTTATAAAGGTCAAAAAGATAGACCAAGCCTTTTGAGTCTATTCTGACTATTCCCTTGCAGGAATTATGTATGCTGCTATCTTCGTCAATAGTAGAAACAATGACAAAGCCCTGGTTTCGGAAAAACGCCACTATTCCGCTATCTAATTTCTTCATAGTTATTAAAAAATCTCGAGATAAAGATTCGCTTATATTCCCAGCAATACATTCAATTCGGTTACGTGCTCTTGCTCATCAATTATTACGTGGCGAATTTCATGTTCTAAGGTTTCAAATTCATATTGTAAAGCGGTTCTGTTTTCAATTACCTTTTGATAAATCTTCTTGTAGAAATCTATTGCCTCTTTTTCGCCAGCAAGATTCACTTCCAGGATTTTCTTGGTATCTTTTGCCTTGTGCGTCGGGGCTATACCCATAGAGGGTTCTTCATCTAAATAACTGGCTACCAGATTACGAAATATCCCCTCATGTTTCTGTTCATCGGAAGCAATTTCTTTGAGCCTCTCAATTACCGGTTCTGCGTTAATACCTTTTAAAAGCTCTGCGTGCGCTAGATACTGAATTCTTGCCTGATGCTCTAATTCAAGCGCCTGGTTTAACATCTTTGCTAACTCTTTTTTAATACCTGCTGAACTACTCATATTACTCCTCCTTTTTTAAATGACGACATAAGTTATGTCGCCTCAAGGCTCCATAAGTCTAGACCTCACTTACTTTTTCAAACATATCTTTACCCACTCCGCATTCGGGACAAACCCAATCCGCAGGCAAATTCTCAAATGGCGTTCCCGGCTTGACACCATTATCCGGATCACCTATCTTGGGATCATAAATATAACTGCAAACAGTGCAACGGTATTTATCCATTTCACCACCCCTTCCTATTTTATCTTCTTGGCAAATTCTTTGCCGAATTCATAACAATTCTTTAACTCATTTTCGTCCGGAACATACCTGGCAGAAATCGAAGGCTGAGCCAGTTCTACCCCGGATTCTTTGATGGCTTCTTCTATGCCCTTGACTGCTCCTCCGGCCCATCCATAAGAGCCAAAGGCTGCAGCTATTCTATTTTTGGGCTTCAATCCTTTTAAGAACGTTAAAAATCCGCCCATATTAGGAAGCATATCGTTGTCATGAGTTGAACAACCAATCAGATAACCTTTAGCATCCAGCATCTCCTTGATTATCTCGGTCCTGTCGGTTTGGTTAAGATCAAAAAGTTTTACCTCGATGCCGGCATCGGTTACGCCTTCGGTAATCTTTCTTGCCATCTTCTCCGTTGCTCCCCACATTGTTTCAAAAACTACCACGGCTTTCGGCTTAGTTTTATTGCTCGCCCAATCAATATAGGCATTGATGATTTTTGCCGGATCTTTTCTCCAGATAATGCCGTGGCTTGGGGCAATCATCTTTATGGGAATGTTCATCTTTTGCACTTCCTGGATTTTTTTCAAGATTAGTGAACCTAATGGAATCAAAATATTTGCATAATATTTTGCCGCTTCATCCATAAGCTCAAATTGATTAACCTCGTCGTCAAATCTTTTGGATGTGGCGTAATGCTGGCCAAAGGCATCATTAGGCATAAGAATCTGGTCTTCGACCAAATATGTAAACATGCTGTCCGGCCAGTGGATCATCGGCGCTTCAAGAAAACTTAAAGTCTTCTTACCTAATTTTAAGGTATCGCCGGTCTTAACAATTTGGTAATCCCAATTTCCGTAGTAATGCCGCGAAAGGCCGTCTTTACACTTGGCGGAACAAATAATCTTTGCGTTTTTGGCTATTTTCTTGATAGCGGGCAAAGCCCCGGAATGATCCGTCTCGACGTGATTAGCAATGATATAATCAATTTTCTGCGGATCAACTATCTCTTTAATGCGCTCTATCATTTCATCGCTAAACGGCCCGTAGACAGTATCGACCAAAGCAATTTTCTCATCCATTATTAAATATGCATTGTAGGTTGTGCCTCTTTTTGTCGAATAGGTATGGCCATGAAAACTTCTTACATTCCAATCAATGGCGCCTACCCAATATATATCTTTATAAATTTGGATTGCTGGCATAATATTCTCCTTAATAACCTATAAAACTTTCGGTTTTTAAATTCTCTCCTTTGCAACCTGTTTCTAAACACAAACCTTTCATTACATCAACCATTTTGGGAGGTCCGAAAATAAAAAGTATTCTTTCTTTTATATATTTATCCTTTTCAAGTAGCAATTCTTTGCTAATCCGGCCGAAAATGCAATTTTTATCCTTTGGCTGACACTCGGTCACGGTATGAATTACTTTTATATTGCTATTTTCTTCCTGCCAGCCATCTAATTCTGCCTTAAAAGCGATCTCATCTTCGGTTCTATTGGAATAAAATAAAACTACATCAGTATTTAATTTCTTCTCGACGATATATTCTATAATAGAGATTACGGGAGTAATGCCGATTCCTCCGATTAAAAACCCTATTTTTTTGTAATCATCTTTAAACACGCAGCTCCCCAAGGGGGCCTTTATTAAAACTTCATCATTGATTTTGAAATTGTTTAATCTCTGTGAGAAGTCGCTATCGCTAATCCTTTTGGTCACTTCTATATAATCTTTTGAAGGCGAAGCAGAAAAAGAAAGGTATTTATTCAAATCTTTGTTGTTGGGATTGTCCTGATCAAATACGACCTGGAGAAATTGACCAGGGGCAAAATCAATCCTTTCCCGAGGAATAAGCCTAAAACTCACCACGCTGGGAGTTCTCTGAATCTTTCCGGTTAATTTAGCTTTTATTATCTTCATTGCGCTTATCTATCTGGTTAATTTTTGCTGCCATAATAAAATCGTTCTGGGACAATCCGCCTATGGCATGAGTTGACAAAGTTATATTTACCTTATTATAGATTATAGTAATATTGGGATGATGCTGTTCTTGTTCTGCCAAAGCGCCGACTTTGTTGACAAAATCTAAAGATCCCTTAAAATCCTTGAACTTAAATTCTTTTTTGATTTTTTTATCCTCGATTATCTGCCAACCCATGACTTGGCTAATATATCGATTAGCTTCTTCGCTAGACATGGGTGTAGTTCCACCTTCACAGGGAACGCATTTTTTTTGAGCTAGTTCTTCAGCCATAGGAATGACACCTCCTTAATTTTACCGTAAAATGTTAATTATTCAACAACAATCAACTTTGGCCCAGAATGACTAATTCTTCTTTTTATTATTCAGATATTTATTATAAATCTCTTCGCCAACGCACTCTTTGGCGTACTTGCACCATTCAATGCAACTTAAATCCTGTTTACGGGTAATGACTTTTTTGCACTTTGGGCAGGTAGCCCTGGCTTCATCTGTCCAGATTTCTACTTCTTCCCCGCAAGAAGGACATTTTATGTTTTCCGGCTTGGGCCTTTTTAAATCTCTTGCTCCTGGACATTCAAAAATCATTTTATCCTTTTCAATGAGACCACAATTTATGTTCACTAACGTTCCGTAAGTTTGGGCTTCATTTGACCCTTTATACTTATGACTATTTCCTCAAATGGAATTTCTTTGCCAGAAGCTGCTATCGCCTTCTTTAGAACCGGAACCATTCCAAAGCAACAAGGCACCTCCATCCGGACATAAGTTAGGGATTTTACATTATTGTTCTTAAAAATCTGATTAAACTTTTCTTCATATACGGAAATATCGTCGAGCTTGGGACAACCAACAAGCAAAATTTTACCTTTTAATAGTTCGTTATGAAAATCCGCGTAAGCAAACGGAACACAATCAGCAGCTATAAGCAAATCGGCATTATTAAGATAAGGGGCAAAAGGCGGAACTAGGTTAATCTGCACCGGCCACTGCCGAAGTTGCGATGGCATTGAGGCGGTTTTCCCCTGTTTTTGTGTACTATCCTTATCTTCAGCGCTGAAATCTTTAACCATTGTGCCCGGACAACCGCAAGGTAAAGGACCATGCCCTCCAGAAATCGCTTCGTGTGGTATCTCAATATTCTTCTTCTTTAAAACCTCTGTTGCCTGCTGGAAATATTCGGTTTCATTATGTTCTTTAAGGTGTTTAAGATGAGCGATTATGGTGTTTTTGCCCTGTTTTACAATATTCTCCATAACCTTTTTTTCGTTGTAGGGCTCGGCCTCTCTTTCCTCGGTTATAATAGCTCCTTCGGGGCAATGGCCGATACAGGCGCCCAGCCCGTCACAGAACAAATCGCTTATCAGGCGCGCCTTACCGTCAATTATCTGCAAAGCCCCTTCAGGGCAGTTAGGGATACACAAGCCGCAACCATTGCATTTTGCGTCGTCAATTTTGATAATCTTTCTTTTGCTCATACCGCTTCTCCTATCAATGATGCCAAAGTTATAGATCTCAATTCTTTAATAACGTATTTCTCAATTCCAACCAACTTTTTCCTTAATAAACATGTTTTAATATTGGGGCATATCAACTTTTTAAAAACGCATTCATTGAGCTTTAGATCTCCTTGAAATATCTCAATTAAATCAACCAAATAAGTCTTACCGGGAGAACAAACCAGCCTAAAACCTCCGCCTTGCCCCTTAGAAGATTCCAAGAGCCCCTCTTTATTCAGGATCTGTAAAAGCTTTCTTAAAAACGGCCTGGGTATCTTTAATTTCCCTACAAGCTCAGCCACCGGCACTATTCTTTCTTTGTTTGTTGCCAGATAGCGCAGCGCCCTTATCGCATAATCTGTGTCTCGGGTAATTAATTTCATATTTATTATATTAATTAAAAGTTTTATTAAATTGACTTTTGTTTATCGTTTGTCGGTTGCGCGGCTGGAATCGTTATTCGTTATACGGTTACGTTTGTTTTTTATCTTCTTACGCTGGATGTTTAACGTTTTACGTTTCTAGCAGCGCAACCGTTCAACCTGTTTTACGATAAACGGGTTTTTATTTAGACAGTTTATTGTCGTGTCTAGGACAAGCTACAGCAGCCCTCTTTACAGTGCGCAATTGCGCGTAACATATACCTCTTTGTCCACATACCAACCTCCTTCAATGAGCAGATAACTTACGGAACCCGCCGAAGGCGGTGACGTAAGTTATAGCGTAGCGTCTGCGAATTGACCCCCACACCAATTTTTGTAATTTACCCTCACGCACAGAAAATTGGTGTGGGGGTTAGTTCAACCTTTAGACTTATGAGCGCTCACTTCGTTCGCTCCATAAGTCTGGGTTTCACGATAATGATACCACAATAGTATCATTTGTCAAGAATAAATTAAAAATTCTTTTGGCGTTAATTATTTTGAATTAAAGCAGAGTTTAGTGTTTGAAATGCCTCATCCCGGTAAAGACCATAGAGATCTTCGCCTTGTCGGATTCCTTGATGATTTGCTCGTCGGCAATCGAACCGCCGGGCTGGATTATAGCTTTTATCTTTGCCTTGGCAATTTGCTGTACCGCATCCTCTTTGGGGAAGAAGGCATCTGAAGCAAGCACTGAACCATTGGAAAGTTTGCCGGCTTTTCTGGTGGCAATAATTACGCTCTCTACGCGGCTGGTCTGTCCCGGACCGATACCGACGGTTTTAGTCCCTTTTGCCAGCACAATGGCATTGGATTTTACATGCTTTGCAACTTTCCAGGCAAAAAGAAGCGAATCCAGTTCTGCCTTTGTCGGTTTCTTTTTGGTAACGCATTTTAAATCTTTAACATCTAATTTCTTCGTATCTTTATCTTGGACAAGAAGGCCGCCTTTAACCTTTTTAAAATCTGACTGCTCTGTCGTATCGTCCAAAGGTAATTCCAGAATGCGTAAATTCTTACTTTTTTCCTTTAATATCTTAAGCGCCCCCTCTTCATATCCGGGCGCAATGATACATTCCATAAATCCGCTTTTTGCGATTGCTTCAGCGGTCGCATTATCCACTTTTTTATTTAAACCGATTATCCCACCAAAAGCAGAAAGTTTATCGCAAGCTAGAGCATCTTTAAATGCCTTCTCTAAAGTTTTTGCTGTAGCAACGCCACAAGGATTGTTATGTTTGATAACAACTGATGCCGGCTCAGTGAAGTCGCCAGAAATTTCCAAAGCGGCATTTAAATCCAGGATATTGTTAAAAGAAAGTTCTTTGCCGTGCAACTGCTTGATCTTAGGAAGACCTCCGCTGGATTTTGTATCTTCATAAAAAGCTGCTTTCTGATGAGGATTTTCTCCGTAACGTAAATCCTGAACCTTATTAAATGTTAAATTTAATTCCTTGGGTAGAACTTCGGATATAGCAGTAGCGGTTTTAAGGCGGCTATTCAAGAAATTATAAATTGCCCCGTCGTACTGCGAGGTACGTTGAAAAACTTCAACCGCCAAATCTCTTAACAGCGTATCGGAAAGCATGCCGTTATTATTTTTTAGTTCGTTTAAGACTTCTTTATAACGCGCGGGATTACAGATTACGGCTACGCTTCTATAATTCTTTGCCGCGGAACGAAGCATTGATGGCCCGCCGATATCTATATTTTCTATCGCTTCGGCAAGTTCAATATTTTTCTTGGCCACAGTCTTCTCAAAAGGATAAAGATTAACCACGACCATATCGATAAGTTTTATTCCGTGTTTTTTTAGCTGTTCCATATGCTCAGGATTATCTCTTACCGCAAGTAGCCCGCCGTGAATCATGGGATGTAAAGTCTTCACTCTCCCGTCGAGCATTTCCGGAAAACCCGTATGCTCTGATACATCTTTTACGGTGATTCCTGATTCCCTGAGAAGCTTTGCGGTTCCGCCGGTTGAAAGGATCTCAACCTTTAATTCATTTAGGCCTTTAGCCAATTCAATAATGCCTGCCTTATCTGATACGCTTATAAGTGCTCTTTGTACTTTAATCATTGCTCCCCCTTCTTCTAAGCTGCTTTTTGATGATTTCCGTCACTTTTAGACGAGATAAATTGATTTTAAATTCCAACAAACAAATTCCAATATACAATTACCAAATGTCCAAAACAAAAATGGTTTTGGTCATTGGAATTTTGGAATTGTGTATTGTTTGTAATTTGTATATTGTGATCTGTAATTTAACTAGCTATTTATATGTTAAAACGAAAATTAATCATATCCCCATCTTTTACTATGTATTCTTTATCTTCAAGATGCAATGCCCCAGCTGACTTTGCCTGGTTTATTCCGCCGGAACTAATAACAGCTTCGCAAGAGACGACTTCTGCCTTGATAAACCCTCTCTGAAGGTCAGAATGAATTGCCCCTGCGGCTTCAACTGCCTTGGTCCCTTTTCTTATCGGCCAGGCATGCACTTCTTTGGCACAAGCGGAATAAAAAGAAATAAAACCCATTAACGCATAAACATCTTTAAAAATCGCTTTATGGTCATTAGCATTATCTTTCGGAACCACCAAAACTGGTTTTATAGTATTAAAACCTGAATTTGCCAATACTGCCTTCTCCTCAGGGCTAAGATTAACTGCATTCAAGAAATTTTCTTTTTCTAGCTCTGCTTGGCAGCGAGAAAATAACGCCTTTTCTTTCTCATCATCAACCTGGTTTAATCTGCGCTCAACAATCTCTAAATCCAATAAAACTAAATCTGCCCGCCTTTCTTTAAGGCAGATTATGCCTTCGGCCTCTGGCAACCGAGATTCGTCAATAAATTCTATTGAAATATAAATTATTTTGGGGGCGCGATAGAGGTCTTTAAGCTTATCTAATCGCTCATCTGGAAGATTTTTCTTTCCTTGGGGAAAGTCTGGAATGCCGTAAATTGCTACTTTCACTTGTGCGTCCTAAAACTATTCTTCTTGTTCTTCTTTTTTAGCTGCTTGCGCCTGAGCTATAATTGTGGAGGCTATTTTTTGTGGAACCTGTTCATAGGTGGAAAATTTCATCGAATAACTGCCTCTTCCGCCGGTAAGAGAACGTAAGTCCGAGGCATAGCTAAACATCTCGGACAACGGAACTGTGGCTTTGACAACCTGGAGTTTTCCTTTTGTATCCATGCCCATAATTCTTCCTCGACGGGAATTTAAATCCCCGGTAATATGGCCCATGAATTCATCTGGAACATATACCTCAACTTCCATAATCGGCTCCAGGAGAACTGCGCCGGCTTCCTGCACTGCTTTCCTTAACGCCATCCTTCCTGCGATCTGAAAAGCGATATCGGAAGAATCAACGGTATGATAAGAACCATCTACTAAAGTAACCCTGACCCCGACCAAAGGATTGCCGGAAATAGCTCCTTCGGCTATTGCCTTTCTTACGCCTTTTTCTACGGAAGGAATAAAATTACGGGGAATCGCACCTCCGAAAATCTTATCCACGAATTCAAATTCTTCCCCTTTAGGCAAGGGCTCTATTTCAATCCAGACATCCCCATATTGGCCTTTTCCTCCGGATTGCTTTTTGTATTTTCCCTGTACCCTGGCTGATTTAGTGATTGTCTCTTTATATGCAACCTTGGGAGTCCCTAAATCAACCTCTACATTAAAACGTTTTTTTAATCTTCCTATCATTATGTCCAGATGCAGATCTCCGATTCCGGAAATTATCTGTTCTTTTGTCTGAATGTCTCGCGATACCTTAAATGTGGGGTCCTCAACAGTCAGCTTTGCAAGACTTGCTGAAATTCTCTCTTCGTCTTGACGGGAACGAGGCTTTACAGAAGATGAAATAGCGGGCTCAGGAAATTTTATCGGATCAAAAAGGATAGGGTTTTGTTCTGTAGCCAATGAATCAGAGGTGGCTGTATCTTTAAGCTTGGCTATAGCGATAATGTCGCCACAATTAACGGATTCAACGGCTCGTTGCTCTTTACCGTGCACAAGATAAATCTGGCCAATTCTTTCTTTCAGAGCTTTACTGACATTGTAAAAAGCGGTATTGGACGCCAACATTCCGGAGAATATCCTTATCATGGTAAGCTGGCCGACATAAGGATCGGAAATGGTCTTAAACACAAAAGCACAGAAATCATTAGATTCCGATATATTAACTTGTTTTTCTTCGTTATTCTTGGGATCTTTGCCTTTAAGGGGAGGCCTTTCTAAAGGACTCGGGAAATAATCCAAGATCGCCTGCATCAATTCCTGCATTCCTTTATCGGTTGCAACAGAACCTTGGATTATAGGATAAAGCTTACAGTTAATTACGGCGCTTCTTAATGCGGGCAATAATTCTTCTTTGGGAAGCGAACCAGCTTCAAGATATTTCTCCAGTAATTTATCATCGGTTTCGGCAACGGCCTCTATAAGGTCGGATGAATCTAGCGACTCAATTAAGACCGCTTTCTTAGAAAAGCGTTCTTTGATTTCTGCAATTATACCTGCGGGGTTGGCGTTTTCTTTCTCTATCTTATTTATAAATAAAATTCGGGGAAGCCGTAAAGAATCTAGGATTTCCCAGGATTTTTCAGTGCCGACTTCTATCCCAGAAACCGCATCTACTAATATTACAGCAGCATCAACCGCCCGGGAGCTAGATATAACCTCACCTATAAAATCTGCATATCCGGGTGCATCAATAACCTGAATTTGGTAATTATTATATTTAAAGGTAAGCAAGCCTGAGCTTATAGAAATTTTTCTCTCTATCTCATCGGCGCTGTAATCGCTTACGGTATTTCCCTCTGCGACAGAACCTTTACGGGAAGTGGCCTTGCAGAAAGCAAGGATACTCTCTGAAAGCGAGGTTTTCCCCGATTGAGCATGTCCTACTAAAATAAAATTGCGCTTTAATTTTGCGTCCATTTTATTTCTCCGATCTTAAGAAAGGTAAGGATATTATATGAAAAAAACTACCTACGGTCAAGAAATTCTAGAATGAATTTTCCTCTATGAATTTGCGGCAGAGCAACACCGAAAAGATAAGCCTATTATAGCAAAAAACGATAACTATGGCAGAACTATCATAATAATTTTATGCTTGTAACTTGCGGACCCTTGGGCGAGTCTTTCGCTTCAAATTCTACTTCTTGCCCCTCCTGTAATGATGAAATATTGGCGCTGGTCAAGACTGACTGATGAACAAAGACATCCTTCCCGTCTTCTCCGGTGATAAAACCGAAGTTTTTCTTATCGCTATACCATTTAACTTTACCTTTCACTATCAACCCTCCTTTAATGAGCGCACAACTTATGGAGCACTAATTTCTTTATTTCAGCGACATAAGTTGTCTGCGCGAATTAACCCCCACACCAATTGCTTGTTTTTTAGAATTATGGCGATTGGTGTGGGGGTCAAATTCAGCCAATCCCGACGGTACCGTCGGGAGGCTTCATTTGACCTCCTTTAACTGACCTTTATATCTCTGTTTCTTTAACCAATTTCCTATAATACTCCAAACACTCTTGACAGGTCTCTTTGTTTTTATGCCACTCAGGATGCTCCTTCTTGATCAGGCTGATTATGTACTCTTCAGCCTTAGCGTGAGACAAAGCGACCCTCTCATCAATCATACGTTCGCATATCTGGCATTTATATTTCCTAGGCTTGGTTTCTACGCATTTATTACAGGTATCGGGATCGTCTTTGGAAGGCTCGACTTTAAATAATTTATTTGCTACCTTGCCCAATATGCCCTCTAGGGGAACGTTACAACTTTTACATTTCTTCATAATCAAAACTCCTTATTAAAGCAATAAGCTTGATTGTATATAATCTGTATTTAATAGATATATATTAAGGAAAGAATGCGCCTTTTCGGCGACATCTCGCCGAAATCCTGACAAAGGCGGATAAAATGCTTTAAGGATACCTATTCTAGGTAGGTATATATTTTGCCGCGGTAATTTCTTAATGTATACCTTCCCTTGGCCTGAGAAAGCACATAATTAGGCCCGACAGGAATTTTGCCTCCTCCTCCCGGTGCATCAATCACATATGTAGGAATAGCATATCCTGAAGTATGGCCTCGCAACTTCTCAATAATATTAATCCCTACAGCAATTGGAGTGCGGAAGTGGCTCGTGCCCTTTGCCGGGTCACACTGATAAATATAATACGGCCTTATCCTTACTTTAAGTAATTCGTGCATCAACTTTTTCATTACATAAGGCCTGTCGTTTATACCTTTTAGCAAAACCGTCTGGCTACCCAAAGGCATGCCCGCCTCGGAAAGCATATCTAGGGCAATCTTGGAACGCTTGGTTATTTCTTTGGGATGATTGACGTGCAGGCTTATCCATATCGGAGCATATTTCTTAAGCATATTAACCAACTCCGGAGTTATTCTTTGCGGTAGGCTTATGGGAAGACGCGTGCCGATACGCAAGAATTCTACGTGTCCTATGGCGCGGATTTTAATAATCACATCTTCTAATGCTTCATCCTCTAACATAAAAGGATCCCCGCCAGAGATCAAAACATCCCTTACCTTGCGGTTGGATTTAATATATTCTATTGCCTGATCTAGTTTTTGCGAAGATAATGCGGCCTGCCTCTTTTCTCCAACCATACGCCGACGGGTGCAATGGCGGCAATACATGCCGCATTGGTCGGTAATCAATAAAAGGACTCTGTCGGGATAACGGTGGACAAGGCCTCCAGGTACCGGAGAATCCCTGTCTTCGGCGCAAGGGTCAACCAGCTCATGCGGCGAATCCATGAATTCTTCTTTTAAAGGAACGGCCTGGCGCCTGATCGGGCAATTGGGATCATTAGGATCCATCAAAGATGCCCAGTAAGGCGTAATCGCCATGGATAGGCGGCCATTGGATTTTTTAATACCGTCTTCTTCCTCGACAGTAAGCTTGATTATCTGGGAAAGCTGTTCTCTGTCTCTTATGCGATTCTTAACCTGCCAATGCCAATCTTCCCATTGCTCAAGAGGAATATCTTTCCAAAGAGGGATTTGTTGGTATTCTAAGAAACTTTTTCTTTGCGGGACAACTAACTGAATTTCTTGGACAGTAGTCGTTATTGATTCGCTCAATCTATCTCCTTTTTAATTTAATCCGTACCGCTTCAGCGCAGTAGTTATAATCTTATCTAACATTCCAGGAAAAGTCATCCCTAATACTTTTGCCGTGGTCATAAAAACATCTTCGTTGGATAACGACGGCAAAGGATTAATTTCCAAAACATAGGGATTGCCTTGGCTATCGACCCTAAAATCAACTCGTCCAAAATCCCGGCATTCTACAGACTTATATGCCTTGATAGCGCAATCTTCTATTTTTTTATAAAGCTTATCCGGAATCTTCGCTGGACATATATACTGCAACTTATCAGATGCTATGCGGGCAAAGGTGTAAAACATATCCTGCAAATCAAGTTTGTTGTCTATCTGCACCTGCACAATCGGAAGGGCCTCGGGGTTTTCATTGCCGATTACCCCCACGGTAAACTCAGTGCCGCGGATAAATTCTTCTACCAATACAGATTGATTATAAGTATTGACAATTTTATCCACTCTATTTTTCAGCTCGTCGATATTGGCTACGCGCGCGCCCTCGTCTAAACCTTTAGAAGAACCTTCGTAACGCAACTTAACGATTAAAGGAAACTGCAGATGATCCATATTTTTCTCGATTTCCTCAGCGCTTTTTAATTCAATAAACCGCGGAGTAGGAATTCCTTCGGAGATGAATATTTTTTTAGCCATTATCTTATCAAGGGTAAGCCCGAGCGTAAGCGCGTCGGAACCAACACAAGGGATTCCTTTCATCTCTAAAATAATCGGAACCTGGGATTCGCGATTTCTGCTGCCCAAACCTTCGGCCAAATTAAAAACTATATCCACTTCGAGATTATCGATCTGCCTGAGGAGATTATAGACATTCCCGATCCTCAAAACCTTGTAGCCGCATTGTTCTAAAGAAGCAACGACGTTATCAATGACGTGCTTTGGATCGAATTCCGCATAAGTATCCTTAGGTTGGCCATCCTGAAGCTGGTGTTCTTCTTTTACGTCATAGGTTAGACCGATAGTTTTCTTCATAAATTGCCTTTAAAAAAGAAAAAAGGGCCCTTGTTTAAAAAGCCCTTTAATATTCTAATTTTTTCCAACTTAACTTACTTTTTCCCTTCCAATGTGTTATAAAAATTTTATCACTAATTTATTTTTAACACTTAAGGTTTTCTTTGTCAAGATTTTTTTGAAATGTTTGCGAGGAATTGGGTAAGATTTACAAGTTCGATTGACAAATCTACATTGCGGATTTTTACTTTTTCTTTAGAAAATGGTAATTTTATCGGTGCGAAATTAAGAATGGCCTTTACGCCGGCGGCGGTCAGTTGGTTCGCTACCCATTGCGCTGATTCGGCAGGCACAGCGATAATCCCGATTTCAATATTTTTTTCCTTGATTACTGTTTTTATCTTATCGACGGAGAAAACCTCTATTCCGTTAATTTTCCTTCCGATCTTTTCTTTATCTTTTTCAAATGCCGCAACTACATTAAGCCCTTCTTTTCTAAAGCCTTTATAAGATATTAAAGCCGAACCCAAATTCCCCAGGCCGCATAAACAAATCTTCCATTTTTTGTTTAATCCAAGAATTTCATTGATATCACTAACTAAATCTTTTGCCCTATAACCAATGCCTCGCTGACCAAACCTACCGAAATACGATAAATCTTTTCTTACTTGATGGGAATTTATTCCTAGCTCTTCGGCAAGTTGTTTTGAAGATACCGTAACTCCTTCACCATTCTTGGCTAATTCCTTCAACGTTCTTAAATATAAATTTAACCTATTGATGGAGGCTTCAGGAATTCTTTTCATCATGTTATCGTTTAGCTTTATCTATCTTTATATCTCCCCATGCGCTTAATAAATCTTTTACAATTATCATTACCGCGCTGACACCTTCTACGGATTTTGCAAAATTGATAGCATGTTTAATGTCATCGGGAATTTTGACGATATTTGAGGTGGCCGTTGCCGCGGCATCTGCTAAGGTGGCTGATTTTGCAATAATAACAGTGGCATCGGTTATACCAAAGTTTAGAGAGTGCCCGACGGTGCCGGAAGAAGTGCAGATTCCCAAGGGTGTTTTTTTAGGATCTATTTCAAGAATGATTTTTCCGGACAATTTCGAACTACCGGCATAAATCCCTACGCGCCTTTCAGCCCTAGTTTTTAAGAAAATATCCCCGCCATTTTCTATAATTAATTCTTTTGTCATACCTTTTAAATCTTTGGCCAAATAATCTGCAATGGCTCCGGCAACAGCGGCCATGGGACCGACTCCGGTTCTTTTGGCAGCTTGCGCCATATCTTTTACTATCAGAGGAGCGCCCTTGGAAACGCGGACAGGAGTTAACGAAGTAGAAAAACTTCTTTCACATAAAATATATTTCTCAATATTCTTTCTATAATCTGAAATTCTTTCTTTTAGAAAATCTTCGTCTAGATCTACATCGGAAGAAATCAAAATATCAGACTCCCCTACAGCGATACGCTTGGAGAATAATTCCTTGGCATCTAACCAATTGCGATAAAACCTGGGCTGGAATTGTTTTGTCTTCATTTTTCTAACAAATGCGCGGCAGGATCTCACTCGCCAGCATATCAACGATACGAATTCCTCCGACGGATGTTCTTAAACAAACTTTATTTTGAGGCTTATTCACGAATTCTCCGATAATCTGCGCGTTTTTTCCCAAAGGGAGCTTTTTTAACTTAGCTAAAGTCTTTTTTGCTTTTGATCCCTCTACTACCAATACGACTTTCCCCTCGTTAGCAATATACAGCGGATCTAGCCCTAAAATCTCGCAACCAGCTTTTACGGATTGCGGAACCGGGATTCTTTCTTCATCCAACATTATTCCTAAATTTGTTTTATCGGTAATTTCATTAAGCGTGGTAGCCAGGCCTCCCCTTGTAGGATCACGCATAAATTTTATTCCCGAATCCCCAATTAATAAGGGTAAAATTAATTTAGATAATGCCGCGCAATCGCTTTTGATTTTAAAATCAAAATCTAATTCATTTCTTGCGGATAAAACTGCCAGGCCGTGCTGTCCGATTGAACCATTGATAATAATTTTGTCTCCTGTTTTTATTTTCGCGGTTGATAATTCCACTCTGTCTAAAACCTCTCCTATTCCTGTCGTATTAATAAAAATCCCGTCGCAAGAGCCTTTTTCTACAACCTTTAAATCGCCGGTAGCAATTTCAACTCCTGCTTCTTTTGCCGCTTCCTTCATTGATTTAACTATTCTTTCCAAAACAGAAATACTGAATCCTTCTTCGATAATCATAGCGCAGCTTAAAAACAAAGGCCTTGCGCCCATCATTACCAGATCATTTACTGTTCCGACCACAGCGAGCTTTCCGATATTCCCTCCGGGGAAAAACAATGGCTTCACGACAAAGGAATCGGTAGTGAAGGCGAGTCTCTTATTTTTTAATCCGATTATTGCCGCATCGGTTAATTCATCCAAATAAGGATTTCTAAAATATTTTAGCAAGAGATTCTTTATCAAATCATGCATGAGTTTTCCGCCGCTTCCGTGTCCTAATAAGATCTTATCTTGCTTCATTTTAATTTTCCCTATTTTTTACATTTACCTTTGAACAAAATCTTTCTATTTTACAAATTCCGCAAAGCGGCCCGATGGGTTTACAGATATTTTGCCCCCAGCGCACCAAGAGATTATTATATTCTATCCAGTATTTCTTAGGAAGCTTCTCTCTTAAAGCCATTTCGGTTTCAAAAGTATTTTTGGTCGCGATATACCCGAAACGATTGGATATGCGGTGAACATGGGTGTCAACGCATATTCCGGGCTTGCCGAATCCTTCGGTCAAAACTAAATTGGCGGTTTTTCTTCCCACCCCTTTAAGGATAAGAAGCTCTTCCATTTGGCTGGGAACCTTGCCTTTAAATTTTATAATCAAATCTTTGCAAATATTTTTTATATTTTTGGATTTGACGCGGTAAAATCCAACAGGATAAATTGCTTTTTGTATTTTTGATAATGAAAGTTTAAGCATAGCTTTAGGATTATTCGCTAGTTCAAACAATCTTTCCGCCGCCTTGCGCGTTACCTGGTCTTTAGTGCGCAGACTTAATATGCAGGAGATCAAAACATGGAACGGATTCTTAAAGTCCAGCGCTACTTCAGAAACCGATGGATTCCTTAAAGCCATTACTTCTTTTCTCAGAATCTCAACTATTTTATCGATATCAACTCTGCGAAGCATCAAATTATGCGGCCCTAACAAGATGCTTCGGGATGCCGATATCTACAATTTTCAATTTTCCTATAAACTTCGGACCCTTGTTCATAAAGAATCCTTTTTTGGCAAGAGTAAAAGTCACTGTCCTGTCAGCTGTTACGCAAGCCCCCAAAGGAATGCCTGTAGTCGCATCCAATCCCGAAGGGACATCAACCGAAACCACTTTCTTTTTAGAACGGTTCAAAAAATTGATAACGGCTTTTGCGGGTCCTCCAGGCTCTCCTTTTAGGCCTACTCCAAAAATAGCATCGACAACAATCTGGCAATCTCTGATATCTTTTTTATATCGATTGAATGTTTTTATATCCGGGATTTCGGAAATTTTTTGCCCTAAATTCAAAAGCATATTTAAATTAGCGTAGGCATCGCTTGTGATTTCTTTCACTTTCCCAAGCAAAAAATTTTTGACCTCAAAACCTTGATTAAGAAGGTAACGCGCGGCAACAAAACCATCTCCGCCGTTATTTCCCTTACCGCAAACAATAGCGACCTTCTTGGTCTTTTTGTTTATAAGGATACGCGCTACCTCGTCGGCAACTGCCTTTCCCGCATTTTCCATAAGAAATAGCGAATCGATCTTATATTTGTTTATGGCGATATCGTCTAAATTCCGGATTTGTTGAGCGGTTACTTGCTTAAGCATCTAAAATTAATTTTCTTTCTTTTGTTTTTTCTTAAAAAGATCCAAGAACCTGTCTTCGTATTCTTTATAAACTCCCCATTTATCTAATTCCTGCTTCAACTCGGAGGCCCGGGTTATATTATTCTTCGATAAAGAAAAAAGTTCTTCAATTTTATTTTTGGCGGAAACCGGCAATTTTTCCTGCGCTGCCAGCATATTCTTTATTTTTTCGATTTCTTCTTCGGTTATGGGCCTGCTTAACTCCTCCTCCGGAGTTTTTAAATAATCAATCAATCTTTCTATTTCTTCCTGCATTAATTTTGCCTGAGCTTGTAATTGCTCTAAACCAACTTTGATGCCGGTCAATTTGCTTAGTGTTTCTAGAATCGCTAATGATGCCCTGGGGTTTTCTATCTGGACCGCGTAAAGCGGTATCTCTGCCAAAAGACAGGCTCCGTTAAATCCTGCCTGGGCTGCCATGGCTAAAAATAGACCGTTTAAGCCGCCAATCTGACCCGAGCTCATTATTTTTGTGGGAAGCTTCTTGAGATTTTCCAATATTTTTTTGTCCGTGGCAACAGCCAATACATCAGGTTCCTTAAGATGATCTATCGGAGCCGGCATGGCTGCAAAGGTATAAATTTGGGCAATCTTAAACTTCTTTGCTATTTCCATGATTTCATCAACATATTTCTGGTTTTTCTCCGGGCTAGGCTGGGCCTGTCCGATAAAAATAACCAGGTCTTCATTGCCGGTTTTGTTCTTACAGAAATAGAATTTCCCTTCGGGAGCCGACGGCGTCTTAAGAATCCCATTATCTATCCAGGCATCATTAGGAAAGAAGAGCTCTTTTGACTCAAGCTCAGCTATCTCCTGGGCCTTTAGCGCATCCTTAAGATAGCTGGCAGCCTTTAAGGCAACGCTGCCCATCCCAGGCCAGGCCGCAACCATTATAACCGGATTTTCGGTAGTTATTTTTTTACGGAATTTTACCATTTTACTTCTTGTCCTTATTTCTTGCGAAAAGCAATGGTATAGTAATATAAATGCGCCTTAAAGTCAAGAAATAACGCTGGCGTTGATACAGAAAAACATCCTATCACGGTTTCTATTTGTTAACATCCTGAGAAAGCGTTTTCTTGCGTAGCCCTATTATTATTGAAAAGTTGCCTTTTTGTGTTATACTTTTAGTAGACAATTAGGATTGCGTTGAAAAAGGTAAACCATCTGAAAGGGTGGGGCGCAAAGCTAAGGATCCCGACGTTACGTCGGGACTGCCTGGCTGCCAACGTTTTTTTTGTTGAACCCATCCTTTTAAAGGATGGGTTAATTTTTTAGAAAGAAACCCGAGGAGGATAAAATGAGAAACAAAGCTTTTAGCTTGGTGGAAATACTGGTAGTCGCTGGCATCGGCATGGGGGTTGCGGCAGTCATATTTAGCGCGTTCATCATTATGAATACGGGCATGATACAAAATAGCATGCATTCTGGCCTAAAGCAAAAAGCCCAGATTTCTTTAAGCTTTTTACAAAATTATCTAGAGAAAGCAGACCCCGACACAATTCAAATTTCGGCATGCACACCTGGACAATGCAACGGAGACAAAATTACTTTTCAAGTTCCTATAGTCAATAATGACGCGGTCGCAGGAACAGCATTTACAAATTACGGTAGCTTAAAACTCGGCGCCTACTATTCTAGCGGAGGAATTAACTATACAGTAAGAAATGCTTTCTTTGATATCTATGCCAATGACAACAATAAATTAGTCTTAGATGCTTGGCAATGGGTAGAAGTAGGCCAACCTCCACCTCCACCTCCACCTCCAGGCAATCCCGGATGCTTTCTCGCTGGCACGCCAGTGCTTATGGCAGATGACTCTACAAAGCCCATTGAACAAATTAAACCTGGAGATAATGTCTGGGCCTATAATGAAAAAACTGGCAAGAATGAGAAAAATACCGTAACAAAGCTTTTAATCCATAAAGCAAAAAGATATCTCATTATTAACGGCGCTCTAAAAGTCACCCCCGAACATCGTTTCTATTATGAAGGTAAGTGGGTAAAAATAGGCGCCCTAAAAATTGGAGATAAATTATTCAACTTTAAAGGTCAAACCGAAGAAATTAAAAGCATTGAAAGGAAAAATGAGCGGGTTACGGTTTATAATTTAACGGTTAATCCCGCGCATACTTATTTCGTCACGGGTTTGTTAGTGCATAACGCTAAGCTTCCTGGCGATCAAGTACTACCTGGCGGAGGAGACTTGTGGGGAAGATTATTCAATGATTTCTTAGGCGTAAAAGAAGCATATGCCGGACTGGTAAAACAAATTTTAAATTCAAGTATTATATGCGCGGAAAACGTAAAGCAGGCTAAGTTTATAGCCAATGCAACCAAAACACTAATAACTGTCCAATTACAATTAGAAAAAACAGGGCTTGCAGGCGAACCGGTATTTTACGAAGCCGAAACCCAGATTGCTCCTTTAATCAATTAAGAGAGGTTTTAAACTGGAGTCGTAATGTTTAGGCTTATTAAAAACAAAAAAGGTTTTCTTACGCCATTCGCTTATTTCGTAACGATTGTCATGTCGCTATATGTCGCTGCATTTGTAAAGCAGACTATCGACGGCCATTTCATTAACAAAAGAAATCTTTATAATCTCCAGGGGAAATACCAAGCAATGAGAGGCATCGAATACGCCACATTCGAACTGGGCTTACAAGGAGAAGAATGGCATACCCATACCGCCCAACTCAATGGAGGCGAATATATACTTACCCCCTCTCCCCAACCGCCCCATGTTATCCTAAATGATACCTGCGAAATAGATGAAGACGGCAATTATGCCGCCAAGGACGGTAGCTTTGCAGTCATGTGTTTCATGAGCCCGGCTTCCGGGAAAACTATCATACACTCTAAAGGCGGCGACGCCAACATATACGGCTCCAGGCTAGAATTCAGAAATCTGGTTAATTATTTTGTCTTCACTCCCAACGAACTTTTATTGTCTTATATTACTCTTGATTCATTGGATACAAATTTAGGCGGAGGCATTCATAGCAATAAAGATATTATCTTCGGAGACAATGCGCGCCTGTTAAATACTGCCGAGCTAAGCACCCCGGAAGCTATAAGATATTTCGCTGAATCTTACGTCCCGCAAGGCGTGATTCCTGATTTTGGAGGAAAAACCTGGGAACAGTATTACTACTGGTTACGCGATCCCTGGCTTGAGCCGTATCGTGATACTTTTGGCGATCTCTACAGAAACCGCAATGACGGCCATTTAAGCGGCGAAAATGCAGGGTTGTTAATGGAAAACCCCAGAAGGCCGGGACATTATATCGACTGGGACCCAACTTCCGGCCAACCTTATATCGATCCTGACAAAAATCCATATATATATGCAAATCAAGAACTTATAAGCCAAATAAACGGAAACAACTTACCCAATAGGCTTTCAAGTTATTACAACTGGAACATGTATTGGAGGATGCAGGCTGACCTTAGTTGGCGAGCTCCGAATGTAGAAATACCCGTAAACTATACTAACTCAAAATTGCAACCTCAAGACTGGAACGAACTAATGCAGGCTAAAGGCCTGGAGAATATTGTAAAAGAATCTGGCACAGGCGGAGAAGAAATCAACCCTTACACAATTGACAGCCTTTATTATTTATCTGAGGCGCAGAAAAATGGTGTATATATTACAAACAACAACGCCGATGGTCTAAATGTAAAATTAGGAAATGAAATTATGTTGACTAATAACGAAGGAAAGATTATTATAAATGGAGATGTAGTCTTTGAATTGAAGGAATTCAAAAACACTAACAGCACTCAAACTAATCGAGTCGCAATTGTATATGTAGATAAAATGATTGAAAATGAATTATCGCCGCCAAACGGAATTATGTACGCTAATGGTGTTGGGTTAGTGCTCGACAATTCCGAAACACTCCCTCAAGGAGGGCTAACCACCGTTTCAAATCAAAATATCTACCTTAAAGGCGATTACAACACTACCGAATGGCAACCTTCTGCTGCAATAGCGGCAGGATTTGCCTATCTTCTCTCTGACCAGTTTAACTACCCTGAAACCTTGCCGATAACATTCCATAACTTGGAATTCCCTTACCGGAACGATTTTATCCCCGGCGTGAGAAACTGGTATGCCAACCGCAATGCCAATATGGCTAATCCTGTAGACAAAGATTATACCTATGTTGTATCTATTATAAGCCATGATTTATTACCACATACCCTGGAAAGATGGTCCTACTACAATAATCCAGGAGACATAAATAATCCTCCTTCTTATGACAATGTAATAAAGCATAAAAGAAAAGTTGTTGGCTCGCTAATACAACTCCCCTCTAATAATTTTACAATGAACCAACCAGATATAATTCAAAAAGGCTCAAGGCAAAGAATTAATCCCGGCTGGCCGGAGGACATGGCAAGTATTCTGCCTAAAGGAGAATTCAATTTCTTCAGCTATGACGAGCATTACCTGGATGTAGATTCTCCTAAGCCACCCGGCTGCTCTGTTCCTATAAATAAATTGACCATAAAACTTCCCGGCAGCGTTTGGTCAGAGAAAATATATTACCCACCATTATATTAAAGGAGGATTTGAATGAAAAACAAGGGCCTAACTATGATAGAGGTATTAGTGGTGTTACTCGTCGCAGTATCTTTCTTAGGCATAATCATAGGCGTAATGCTGACAGGAAGAAATACCTGGGTTAAAAATGCCACCTATGTCGACCTGCAGCAAAAGGCCCGTTATGCCATAGATAAAATATCCATGGAACTCAGCCAAGCATCCCCAGCACAAAATTTTAAGGTTGGAGACTGCATTGACGAGCCATTAACAGGGTATCCCTGTTTAGGTGATTATTTGCAATTTAGCATACCTGTTGTAACCGAAGATCCCGTAGAAAACTCAGTATATTATCAAGATGGAAATATAAAATATGGCGCATATGGAACAACCAAAGGCCACCAAGGCTGGCGAATAACCTATCTTGTCTCTAATAGCGCCCCAAATCGAAACCGCCTTATAAGATTTGTCCCTTCCGAATATGTTCCCCCGCCCACAGGAAAATGTTGTAGATGTACAGGCACCAGTTGCTGCAGCGTAACAATCCAATCTGTTTGCGAGGATGATTTAGATGGGGTATGGACTGCGGGCGCGACTTGCTCTGGAACATATCCTTGCGGCCAAAACCCGACCTGCTTCTTGGCAGGTACCCCAATATTAATGGCAGATGGCTCAAATAAGAATATCGAAGACATAAAAATCGGCGATAAAATTTTAGCCTTCGATGAAAAAACCAACAGCCTTAAAGAAGATAAAGTAAGCAAATTCCTGGAACACGACTCTAAAGAATATTTAGTTATTAACGATGACCTAAAAGTTACCGCCAACCACCCGATCTACCAGGCCGGAGAATGGATAGAAATCGGAAAGCTTAAAGTCGGTGATAAGCTCCTTAATTTCGAGGGCAAGCCCGAAGAAATTAAAAGCATAAAACTGGTAAAGGAGCCGGTCAAGGTCTATAACTTTTATGTCAATCCTTTCCATACCTATATTGCCGGCCGTTTCCGTTTGGCAGCCAGAGACAAATCAAATCCTTTTGAGCCGCCAGGACATGGCGGCGATGTAAACTTAAAAAATCCTCTGGATTTCTTTAAAAAACTTCTCAACTCTCTTGCCTTTGCCGACGATGAAATAGCGATAATCGCAAACAATATCAAAGACATGCAAATAGAAAACCTCATCACTAAAGTACGAATCACTATTACTGCGCAAGGCAAAACCTTGTTAGGGGAAACTATAGACGTTCCATTAACTTCTACGATATATTTAAGAAATTAGGCTTTTAGATACAGCCTAGGGGAGGTTTTATGTCCAGACTATATATTCTAAAAAAACGCCAAGGGTTTCTTCTAGTTAGCTCTTATTTTGCTGTTACTATCTTGATTATTTTGGGCGTTGCCCTTTTTAACTATACTGTCCATGAGCATAAATTCGCGGATATCTCCAAAAATGAAATGGCTGCCAGATACGCAGCAGAAAGAGGCATTGACTATGCGATTACGGAATTGAATCTAAACTCGGCCTTCTTAACCCACCAGGCAGTCGGCGCAGACCCTGTGTATAATCTGGTGCAACTAATCACGCCACCCACAGCGAAGCTGGCAAATGTAAACACTTCTACAGGAGTTTACGCCTCCAGCTTCCCTAATGAGAATAACCAATTCCAAGTAAAGATATATTCTGACCCTAAAATCCCTGGCGAAACCGTCATCCTGTCTAGGGGCATCTCAAACGGCCAAACCAAACTCATCGTTACCAAATACGTGCCCAGTTCATTGTATAGATATTTTATTTTTACGCCTACCTCTTTTAATTTTGGCACCTCTACCTACGATGCCGGAAATGGAGCAATCCACGCTAATGGGAATATTTATTTCTCCGGAGGAGCTACAATAACAAATATTTCGGAGTTAAGCACCGCGCAATTTTTTCAGTATGCGCTAAACGATTTTGTTCCTTCTCCGGGGTCAGCGCCTGCAACAACCCCTTCAGGGGGCACAGTAATAAAACCAGGCACAACCCCGCCACGGCCATATACTTGGGATGAAGTATTTTACAGCCAGAGATACCCTTTTAGGACTCCTACTAACACCACCTGGGAAGATTATAAATATCGTAATAACAACGATGGATGGAATCAGGGAAACCTAAGAGGGCTGCTTTGGCAATATCCGGCAAACAACGGTCCTATACGCGAATTAGGCAAGGTGTATGACCCGCCGCCAACCCTGCCGCCGGGAACAACCCCGGAAAATTTTGTAATCCTTCCGGATAATCCTGACTATTTCGGCCGCTATACCTGTGGCTCTTCTTTGGCACAATGCTTTCACTATGACCTTAATAGCCAGCATACCTCTATCAACGGAATAAAAATCCCTAGTTATTTTTATTCCGCTAGATCTCTATGGAGTTGGGATAAATATGGTTGGTTACAAGCGCCTAATTATTATAGTTTTCTCGGAAATAAGTTTTATTATCCTTCGGAATGGCAAAACGTCTACCATTTCAACAGCTTTTATCAGTCTGCGGATTGGGCGGAATTTCTGGCAGACGCAGAGCCTGAGTACGGCGGCCCCACCCTAGAAAATATTGTGCAAGATGGCCTTTCCGGAGGAAAGCATGTTGCACCCTTAAGCATTGCGGGCGCATTTTATAAAGAAAAGGCTGAAAGCGAAGGTATAATAATACGGAAGGTGTCAAATGGCTATGTTCTTGTAAAAATAAAGGGCTGGAATAATGGTGCATGGTACACTATGTTTCCACATATAAAAGAAATCAAGATTGGAGACGATACGCTTCTGGAAAAGAAAAGTTTTATAGATCCGAATACCGCAGAAACCAAATATGTGCTCAAACTTGACATAGGGGTATTAAAGAATGCCATAGAAACAGGGGGGCAGGGAATGCCCAACTTAACTCAAAACATAATCTATTCTGGCTATCCCCTTGTACTCACCAACGCCAGGGATATTTTGGATGGCGGCCTTACGACTGTATGCGAAGATAATATCTATCTTCACGGAAACTATAATGATAAACCTACAAATGAACCCTTCAAACCCTCTGCCGCAATTTCCGGGAGAAAGGTTTACACCTTATCCGGATACTGGAATTATCCTGGAAGTCTGCCCTTTACCACCAAAAATCCGGATTTTCCTAATATCCATAATTTTTATTGTCCGGCGGGAAATCCCACCTGTATTGAAACCCTGATAGGAAAGGGCCGACCAGAAAATGAAACTACCTATCCCGATTCCTCTAGCCCCCATTACACCACCGGCTATAACTGGTATTATACCAATGAGGGGAAAATGCCCAACAAGGTACCTCAAGATTCTGACCCTGGCGCACCTGGAGACAACCCCTGGGTTTATGATGTCGCTATGGTAGGATATTGGGGAGCCAATCCCGATGTCCTGGAAAGATGGGTCTACCATCCTGATGATCAAATTGGCGACTTGGCAAACCCGCCAGGTTATGAGATCGGTGTTAAAAGAGAAATTTACGGCGGGCGAGTCTTTCTTGAACAAACAGATTTTCCCGGATCAGGAACAGAAAACCCGTATAATAGGCGCTGCTGCGGAGCAGTTAATCCTAGCGGCGGGGTGTTTTCTTCCTGCACCGGCCCTCTCTGCGTCCCTTGCGCCAACTGTTATAGCAGCAGCAATCCTACCGGATATGTTGACTCCTGGCCAGGCCCTATCAGGGGCGTGTGGGGTGGCGCATATAATAAATTCGTTTATAATACAGAATTTGCCGATGGCGATGTCCCTCCGGGAGACCTGGTAGGATACACCAGCGCGGTATTTTTAGAGCTTGAAGATAACGAAACCAACTGGACAAGACACTATATGCCTATATCTATGGAGCCGATCCCGTAGCAAAAAAGTACGATTAAATACCGCCAATTTCCAAACGATATTATTTATTATCTAAAGGTAAAACGATTAATTCTTTATTGGAAGGCATTTATTAAAGAAGCCAATGACCCTTTTTTGGTATTCTTTTCTATCCTGCCAGTAGCTATTGGTGTGGCCCGATGAATTAGTCAAAAATAGCTCTTTGGGCTGGCGGCAGGTAAGATATAGTTTTTCGGCATCCTGCGGCGGCATCCTTTCATCATTAGTGCCGCTGATAATTAATACTGCCCGGGGAGAAATCCTGGCAATTTCTATAAGCGGAGATATTCTAGAGCTGTCAGTAAAGAACCTTAAACGATAGGAAAAAATTGCCAATTTTCCTAACAGGCTGCTAAATGGTATTTTGAGGAGAAGCTTGGCATGCCTGATAATCGAAGTATCTAAGTCTAAATAAGGACTGTCCGCCACTACCGCCTTTATATCATTGTTTTGCGCTGCTGTAAGAATCGCGATCGATGCGCCCATTGATACGCCCACAACGCCAAATATCTTAGTTTTGATATTTGGGTTTTGTTTTAGGAACTCGAGCGCTGCCTTAAGGTCTTTTTGCTCTAAGAAGCCAAAGCTGGTATGCCATCCTTGGCTTTCTCCGTGAGCGCGGAAATCAAATAAGAAGATATTATATCCTGCCTTATAAATAAAATCCGCCAATACCAAGACATCCGAACGGTTGGTTCCGAAGCCGTGGCAGATAACTATTGTTGGTTTTTCGTAGTTATTGATGATTAACCAGCCTTTTAATTTAAGGCCATCCTCGGTCTTAAATTCTACATTTTGGAAGCTTAATCCGTAGTGTTGAGGCGTGAAATAAAGCCGCGTGCGGCAATCGGAGGTATTACGAAACATAAGAAAAAATATAAACAAAAAAATGCCAAAGCCGACAACAAACACTATTTTAAAAAATCCTTTAAAGATTTTTATCTTCATTTATCCACTTGCTTTCCAGTCATCGGCACAAATATACAATTAGTGATAAATGATTGTTCTGCCTTCTCGCCTTTTTTGAGCACTAAGGTAAGTTCCTGATAACCCGGGTTTCCTAAAGGCAATACCATCCTGCCGCCCTCAGCCAGCTGGTCAATCAGGGGCTGGGGGATTTTATCCACTGCGCAGGTAATGATTATGGCGTCAAACGGAGATTTTTCCGGCCAGCCCAAAAAACCATCGGCGCATTTTACAAAAATATTCTTGTAGCCTAGCTTTTTTAGCAGGTCTTCTGAACGTTTACATAACGTATCTAATATTTCAATCGTATAGACTTCCTGGGAGATTTCGGCCAAAATTGCCGCCTGATAACCGGAGCCAGCCCCGATTTCTAGCACCCTGTCTGCAGGCCTTAACTCCAGCGCCTCAGTCATCAACGCCACAATATAAGGCTGGGATATAGTTTGGCCTTCGCCTATAGGAAGAGCCGAGTCTTTATAAGCATGGCCGCGGATATATTCCGGCATGAAGAGATGCCTTTCTACCTTTAGCATGGCTTTTATAACCATAGGATCTTTTATCCCCCGCGCCTTAATCTGCCGGGAGACCATTTCTTTTCTAAACTTTTGATATTTATCCGAATCCTGGGCAAAAGAAAATTTAAACAATAGCACCAAAAAGGCTAAAATAATAAATAAAATTATAGTAATGATTTTATTAAAATGCATGGTTAAACCCTAACCAAATATGAGCTTTTTCTTTAGGCTCGTTTATTGCCTGGGCGACATCTAAACGCACGATTACTTTCTCTAAAAATGAACCGACATCAATATGAAATCTTAAACCCAAACCGGCATCTTTTTTAAGATCCGTATTTTTAAAACTTTCGTACCAGCTTTGTCCTAAATCAAAAAATAAAACTCCGCCAAGGCTATCGACATTAAATATATTATCAAACAATCTTAAATTCAGATTTTCTTTTATAGGAAATCGGTATTCTATATTTCCCAGCATAATCTGAGAACCTCTGTTGGTCTTGCGATCATAACCGCGCAAAGCATCGTAGCCGCCTAAATAATAGAGATCTTTATCGTCGGGATAACCAAAGCCATATTTTAAACGCAAGGCCAGCTTTTGTCCAGGAATTAAAAGATAATATTTATTGAGCTCCAACATAAGCCTGGTAAAAGATTCTTTGCCTCCCAGAAAATGGCCGGCGTTCTCAGCAGAAAAGCTGGACTTAAATCCTTCTTGCGGGTCAGGATAAGGCTCGGATCTGTTGATAGTTAAATTAATTCCGGTAATTGCCTCATGTTTCCTTTTATAAGAAAAATGATCTATGTCCTCCCTATTTGAGGAAACAAGGCTTTTGTCAAACTCCCTGTTTCTTATTAAATAAATGCTTACGTGGTCATTAATCTCGGTTAAGCCATAACTTGCCGGCCAAAGCTCCCTTCTTAAATAAACTTTCGCTCCGTCTAAGTCATTTTCTTTGCCGCCAGTATCTTCATTTCTGAAAACTTCCAGGCCCAATGACAGCTGTTTATCCAAAAGATGCTTTCTTTCGTAACCAAAGCTAGATTTTACAACTTTTTCGCTAAAGTCATAGATTGTAGATAAGCTAAAAATATTATCGTATGGTCTCTGCAGAGTAACCCTGGCACCCAAACCAGAAGCGGCTAATTCAGGACCGTAAATTAAATTATAAAAATCGCGATTAAGAAATATCGGCGTCTCATATATAAAATAATAAAGTCCGACTCCGCGTTTATGTATGGATTTGGGCCAAAAGTTATTCACCCTGTCTATATCTAAGATATTATTGCCCGGGTCAATTTTTACGCTTTTTAATTTTCTCCCCGGAGGAATCTCCAGCTCTCTTGTTTTCTTATTATCGACCCACGTATCGATAAGAAATTTTCCATCCTCAAACTCCATCACCGTCTTGACCGGCATATAAATTGAGCCGCGATTTTCTAAAATTATTCTTTCTTTAGTCACCTCTTTAATGGCATAATCGCAATATTTAGAGCTTTTAAGCCAGTCATCAAAGAATGCGCTTAATTTTTGCTTGCTTTCTTCTTCGGCAAGCCGGATAAAATCACTTACATTAATATTGCGGAAACTGTATTCTTTAAAATATCGCTTAAAAATACGCCTGAAAGCATCGTCTCCTACCAAATAGCGAAGCATTGATAAAACCATCGAACCCTTGCCGTAGGTAAGGGAAAAAATGCTCGATGGCTCTTTAAAACTGGAAAGTTTGCCTAACACCGGCCTGTCCAGGCCATTTTTAACCAAAAAGATATAGCGCGAGCTTGCTGCCTCGCGAAATGAAAAACTGGGGATGAATTTTTCCATGGTTTTTGACAAAGCTATCACTTTTGCATCTTTTCCATACTTTGATTCCAGATATTCTAAAAGAAAATAAGAATTGATGCCTTCATCTATCCACATCTGTTTATATTCATCCGAGCCGACAAGATTATAAAACCACTGATGCCCTGTTTCATGCGATACAAGAAAATCAAAATAACGGATTAAAAACTTCGGCAATTTATAGATTCGCGTATCCATTAGGATAATGTTAGATGACTGATTCCCTCCGTAACCAAGATAGACGGGAGCGATATTAAATTCGCGGTAGGGATAACTCGTAAACTTCTCAGAATAAAATTTGATCAAACCCAAAGCGAATTCGGCTCCCTTCTGCCCATAAAAATCGTCTCCACTAAGATAATAAGAATTAATTTTAACGCCTTTATAATCCAGTGAATATATCTTAAAATCCTCGCTTACCGCCAACGAGAAATCCCTCAGCGGGTTATCGCTTTGAATAATTATAGTCTTGGAACCATCATTATTCTTGGTTTCCTTAACCACGGAACCACTATGAGCGACTATTTGATTTTGGGGAAGGGTAATCTTTAATTTATAATCTGCAGAATCTGAGAAAAACGGCTGATGGTAGGGATAAAACGGATAATTATGCCAACCCTCTTTATCTAAAACGCTAAGTATGGGATACCAGCGGCCTAGGCTGATTATCTTATGTCTCCCTGACAATGAATGCCAGCCGAATCTGCCGTAGGCATGCGGAATAACTAAGCTAAAATCTATATTTAGCTCTATTTTTTGTTTTGGCGGTAAATCCTTGATTAAGGTAACCTTAAGTATTGTCTGGTCATCGCCCTCTATTTTATATGATAAAACCGCGTTGTTTTCTTTTATGGAATTGATTTTAAATTCTGGGTCTTGAAATCCATCGGGAAAAGGATTAATTTTAAAATAACCCGCATAACGAAGTATAAATTTCTTTTCATCTGCGCTAAACTTCCTGTTCGGATAAATATGGAAAAATATCTCGCGGACACTCTTATCGGTATTATTAGTAAAAATAACCTTTTGTCTGGCATCTAAAGTATTATTTTGCGTATCGAGTAAGCAGCTTATCTCGTAAGCAGGAAATTCAAAAGCGAAAGCATCTTTTACAAAGACAGCTGATACTACCAAAATAACAATAAAAATGATTTTGTATCTCATTGACATTTTAATTTATCCTTAAATTGCTCGGCAAAATCTATTCTTCTGGATAAAGCGGGATGGTCATAAAGCATAAATTCAATAAAAGGATTGGGATTAAAATCGGCTAAATTAATCTCGCCCAACTTCGTCAGAGCATCAATGTATGCTGCATAAGATCCAACGGTTTTCAAACTAAAGCAATCTGCCTTTGTCTCTAAAAATCGCGAAAAACCATTTTGAATCGGTAAAATAATAAGGCTGATAACCAATAAATAAAACGCAAACAAGGGAAAAAGCGCAATATCATCGATATTTTGAAAACCGAAAGACACCATGCTTTGCTTAAAAATAATATCTACGGCGAAAAAAGCCGCTAAAGATAAGCTTGAATTCCAGATTACTTGCTTAAATGTATCCCTGTTTTTATAATGCCCTAATTCATGCGCAACCACGCTATTAATTTGTTCGTTATTAAAATTGTTCAGCAAGGTATCGGTTAAAACTACCCTTCTATTATTTCCCAAGCCGCAAATAAAGGCATTGGCCTTCTTGGTATCCTTGGACAAATCTATCGCATATATATTTTTCAGCTTAACATTGCAATGATCAAATAAAGAAAAAATCTTACCCTTGAGCTCTTGGTTATCAATCTCCACATATTTATAAAAAATCGGTATGAGCACAGAAGGGGTTATCTTAACCAATATTAGGCTTAAAAATAGCCAGAAAAAACCGGCCCATATCCACCAGGTTGAGGCAAAATTCCTAAGCACAAAATAGATAAACTCAACAACCAACACCAGCATTACCAGACTTATAAAGGTTTGCTTAAGATTATGTATTAGCCAGGAAAATATATTTTGGCGGGAAAGATTAAATCTATGTTCTAAGATGTACCCCTCGTAGAAATTTAAAGGTAATCCTGTCAGATAAAACGCTAGGCTAAAAATTAAAATATATAGAAAATTTAATAGATAATAATGCGGGACTCTTTCTGCCAGAAACCCTTTTAGCGAAAGTGATAGGCCGCTTATAAAAAAAACCAATAGAAGAACGATATTTAGAATAATGCCTGCGAGGAATAAATAGTTTTTAATGCGGTGGTATCTTTTTGAATTGCTGGTATCCAAGCTCTATTTAGAATTTATGAATCTGCTGATTAATTCCTGAAAACGGCTGTCTTTACGCAAATTATCTAAATCTGGATCTTTTTTAAGGTGATCAAAATCATCATAGCCAAGATCTATAGCTGTGCTTAAAGCGCCAAAAGCTAAATCATTCTTTTCTAAAAGCGAATAGCTACAAGAAAGGTTGTAGAAAATTATGGGGTCATCTGGTTTTAACTTAATTAATCTTCTATCGATTTCCAGGCCTTTTTGATAATGCCCCTTCCTGGTATAGGCGTCGCCTAAGGCAATTAAGGCCTGTTTAAAATCAGGGGATTCATTTAAAACCCTTTCGTAAAAATTAATCTCAAAGTCTAAATTTTCTAATTCTTTATTCTTGGTTTTTTTCATGGAGGCTGCTACTTGGTATCAGTCTTTTCAAGGACTATACACTGATTTATCTCGCGAGAAAGTCCTTCCAAGAATTTCTTAAATTCTTGATAGTCTTCCTGCGGAACCTGCAACGTCTTAATAACGCTTTTTTGAGTAAAAATAATCTTCCCGTCGCCTACTTCATATTTATTAACAAAACTTAGCCACTTGGAATCTTCGGTTTTTGATTCCGGCATAAATCTTATTTTAAAATTACCGGGTATGACAAATTCCGCAACATCAACTTTTTCGCTTAATATACTTAAATCTATAGGATAGACCCGTTTTTCCTTTGAAACATATGATAAATCTACGCTTCCCAGATTAGGGATAATCCTTGCCTGGCCGGCCTTAACTAAAAATTCCGGCCCTTTAAAATTATAAACCAATTTAATAGGTTTTTGCTGGTCTTCCAGATTTTCGATCTTATAATCCAGGAGTTCCGCGCCAGGAGAAAAAGAATTAGCTTTTTCTCTTAAAGTCTCCTCTATCAGTATGGGCATAGTATATTTAAGCCAATAGCGCTGAGCACTATTAAATAGTCCATAGGTAGCAACCTCTCTATTCGCCTGAATGCTTTCATCTTCTTTAATGCTGATTTTAGTTTTTATCTCGATGCGGTTTTGATTGGAAGGCAATAAAGGCGTGGTTAATATCTTGCCTTCTTCCGTAAAAAACACAAGCACCTTTCTGTCCTGGTCTGCGGTAGGCAAATCTCCGAATGATACTGTCTCAGCTGTAGGATCGAGAAATATCAAATCATCTTTGATTTTAACGACTACGATACAATGATTAAATAAGAGCGCCGGGAATTCTTCGCTTAACTTAAAAACGCCTTTTGTGCCAATTAAAACCAGGTAAGCCTCTAAACCCGCTTCCTTTAGCATACCGACCATTAATACTGACTGATCTTTGCAATCTCCGTATTTATTCTTAAAAATATCTACTGCCTTGTGCGGCTCATGGCCTGCCTCGCCATACCCTACGGCGACATAACGTATATTCTGCACACACCAGTTATGTATGGCCTCGGCTTTTTGAAGGTCCGTATTTTTATCTTTGATAAGTTCGGCTACTTTTTTCTTTATCTCGCCGTTAATGGCAATTTTATCCTTGGCTAGATTCCACCACCATTTATGAATCTCTTCCCAAGACTCAAAAGAAGATAACAAAAATGCGGTTACTATTTCGCTTGCCGGAGGCATATCCGGCTCAGGGATAATCTCGGGGATATTCTTAAATTCCCAATAATAGACCTTTTTATTATCTTTTTCTGTTATCTGGGGAGAAAGATTGGCATTAAAATAATTATATTTTTCATTAACATTTAAAAGATTCAGCTTTCTTTCTTTAGGCATAGAAAAGGTAAATTTTGCAGAAATCGTTGGCTCAGACTCCTGAACAAGATAGGCGGTATAAAAATCTTTTTTATTTACTAGGCGGCTTTGATAAATTCTTACTTTGTATTCGATTACAGACCCTATAGCTACCTCGGGCATAGAAATAATCTTTGCCCGGGCATTGCTATAAAGCGGAAAGTTCATATATTTTGATACATCTCTAATGTGTTTGTCGCCTACATTAGCGACTTCTCCATCCGGCTTTATCGTCCGGGCATAAATCAGCTCTACTTTCTCGTCAGTAGAATCATATCCTATTTCTATCTCTCCGAAACTTTTACCTCGGTCATTTAGAATCTTTACCAAGAAATGTCTTTCAAAAACCGCTGTATTATCGGCTAAAACATCCAGTTTTTCTTCGCTAAGAAGGATTAAGGCTGCCGCCTGAGGATAGTCTTCCTGCTTGGGGGAATTTTTAATAATCTGATAGATGTAAGGATCTAATTCCCGTATGTTTGACTCCTGCGTCAGCGAATCTATCGATTGGATGCGGGCTTCGGCAAGTAAACTATATTGCTTGTTTTTAATCTGCTGATAAAGCTTCTTTGACCGGTCAAAAAGATTCAGTCTTTCGGAAGTCAACCCATAATAATAAAGATATTCGTCGTCGGCAAGATCCCCTAATTTATTAAATACTGAAAGCGCATCTGTAAAATCGTTGGACCTATAGTAACTATAAGCCAATAATTTTCTAGACTCAAGAGAAGTCGACCCGGATAAAACCTCTATTGCTTTATCATAATCGCCATGTTGATAATACAAGTTACCCAGCTTAAGCTTTATAGATTCCTTATCTTCGGATATGCTTAATGCCTGCCTATACTCTCGTATAGCTTTTTGATAAAAATCTATTGATTGGTCAGAATAAAGCTTGGCTTTTTCTAGGCCTTGGTTGTTTGCGCTTAAACAGCCGGCGATAAAACTTAACCCTAAAATTATTATAAATTTGGCTTTTGTATTCATCTTAAAGGTATCGTTCCAGCACCTCTTGGGCGTTCATTCCTCTTTTAATCCCCAAAGCTTGGGCTTGATGAGTCATATTTACAATATCAGCCTTTAGCAAATCTTCTATGGTCTTTACACCTGTGACTACGCAAGCGATATCGTCTAGTTTTTGCGCAGTCTCCAAATTCAGGTATCCGCAACAGATGTATCCTTTAGGAGCAACAGCCAAGACAAAATTGGCATTGTGTAGATTGACTTCAATACCGCTAATGTCCTTATTTTTTAGCTTGATATTTCTCTGGGTAAACATTAATGGCAAGGCCTATCGTTTTAGAAATTCGGATATCCTCAAAATCGCCTCTTTGAGATTATCAAGACTTGAAGCGTAAGCCATTCTTATGTAACCCTCACCCGAAGGGCCAAAAGCAGTCCCCGGGACTACGGCAACTTTTTTCTTTTTGATTAAGTTTAACGCAAAGTCCATAGAGCTGTAGCCGGTGTTTCTTATCGAAGGAAATACGTAGAATGCTCCCTCAGGTTTATGGACGCGCAGGCCAATCCTGTTTAATTCACCGACGATATATTCTCTGCGCCTTTGATATTCCTTTTTCATCTGCAAAACAGACTTGGACCCGTTTTTTAACGCCTCTATTGCCGCCATCTGGGCAATAATGGAAGCGCAAAGCATGGTATACTGATGAATCTTATTCATATGATTAATTATATTCTTTGGCCCGCATGCATAACCGACTCTGAATCCGGTCATTGCATAGCTCTTAGAAAATCCATTCAGATAAACCGTCTTTTGCTTCATGCCGGGCAAGGTTGCAAAAGGGGTATGATTAAAATCGTATGTCAACTCATCATAGACCTCGTCGCTTACAACAATAAGATTGCGTTTCTTGGCAATTTTCGCAAATTCCAGAAGTTCTTTTCTGGTATAAGACGTTCCCGTCGGGTTTGCCGGATAATTGATTACTAGTACCTTGGTGTTTTTATCGCAAGCTCTTTCTATCTGTTGGGGCGTTAGCTTAAAGCCGTTATCAATAGTAGTTTTTAAATAATGAGGGCTACCTCCCGCAAGATAAAATAACGGGAAATACGAAACATATGACGGCTCAGGCACCAGAATTTTGTCGCCTGAGTTGGTAAGTGTTCTAGCTGCCAAGTCAAAAGCCTCGCTTGAACCAACGGTGATCAAAATCTCTTCCTCGGGATCATATTCAAGCCCGAATCTTTTCTTTAAGAAGCTGGATATCTCCTCTCTAAGCTCAATCATACCCTTGTTAGAAGTATAGGAAGTATAACCCTGTTCCAAAGAATAGATGGCCTTTTCTCTAATCCCCCAGGGAGTAATAAAATCTGGCTCTCCTACGCCCAAAGAGATAACATCCTTCATGCCCAAAACCAAGTCAAAAAATACCCTGATCCCTGAAGGAGCAACTTTTTCTACGCGTTTTGAAATCTTCATTGGTTAAAACCTCATAAAATTAATTTTCTAACTTAAAAACTCTAAACACTAAACTCTTCCCGACGCAATGTCGGGATCCCGACTAAAACGTCGGGAAAATCCTAAATAAACTCAAAACTAAAAATCCAAAACTCAAAAATGAATGTTTTTGGGTTTAAAACATTTGAGTTTGTGATTTGTTTAGAGTTTATGGTTTCGGATTTAGGGTTTAAAATCATTTTAAACACTTAAAACGAGATGGCCGGCCTTTTTGTCCTTTCTTTTCTTTTTAATATCTGATGGTCCTCTTTATATTTCTTTAAAAGAAAATGCGTAACTGTTCCGCGGACATTCTCCATTGGGGCAAGCTTTTCCGCCACAAAACTTGATACAGTATGGATATCTTTGCCTTCAATGATTAAAAGAAGGTCATAACTGCCTGAAAGCAAATAACAACTGGCAACCTCCGGAAAGCGGTAAATCCGTTCAGCCAGATAATCAAAGCCTACATCTTTCTGCGGAGTAACCTTTACCTCGATAAGCGCCCGTACGCCATTTTTCTCTTCATGCAGCAGTTCCTTATTGATGATTGTCTTATATTTTAAGATTACCCCGTCTTTTTCGTATTGCTTAATCAATGACTTAACCTTAGCTACCGGTTTTCTTACCATCTTGGCGATTTCTTCCGCGCTTAATCGCGCATCACTCTCTAAAATCTCCAGAATCTCATCCATTATTCCTCCTTTTCTTGAATTTTTTAATAACTTATTATAGATAGCTAAAGCTCTAAAGTCAATTAAAATGCTCGTCTAGAACCCAATTTATAATAAATACCGCAAGCCCCTTCGCTCGAAACCATGCATGGGCCCAAGGGGTTGCCAGGATTGCACCTTTTGGCAAAGCTGGGGCAATCTGTCGGCCTAATTTTTCCTTTAAGGACTTCTCCGCACAGACACAAATTTCGAGGCATTTGCTTTATCATTTTTATCTTTAGGGGAAATTTCTTTTCGATATCAAATCTTGCAAATTCTGGTTTTAGCCTTAAGCTGCTTTTCTTAATGATTCCTAATCCCCTCCATTCGGCATCGCAGGTCTCAAAAACTTTTGCGATAATTTTCTGCGCGGCAGGATTCCCTTCCTTCTTGACTACCCGGCGATATTGAATTAAAACTTTGGAATCTTTATTTTTAATTTGCTCGAGCAACAGCAATAATCCCTCTAAAAGATCAAGCGGTTCAAACCCCACAACGACACAAGGAATCTTGAAAGTTTGAGCAACCTTATTATACGGCCCTGAACCGATAATCGTGCTTACATGCCCCGGGCAGATAAACCCCTGAAGATTCAAATTTTTATCTGACGCTATAATTTCCATCGCTGGCGGAATCAATTTATGCGAACAAAAAACGGAAAAATTACTGATTTTTTCTTTTTTAGCCTCTAATACCGCTAAAGCCGTCGTCGGAGAAGTCGTCTCAAAACCAACAGCCAAGAATATAACCTCTTTTTTAGGATTTTCTTTTGCTATTTTTAGCGCATCCAGGCTTGAGTAAACAATCCTAATGATTGCTCCTTTAGCCTTTTCTTTTTCTAATGATGAACTCGTACCGGGCACGCGCATCATATCGCCAAAGGTCGTTATGATTGTGCCTTCCGACTTGGAGTAGGCTATTGCCTTATCAATATATCCCTGGCTTGATACACACACCGGGCAGCCAGGACCGGACAAAATCTCAATATTCTCAGGGATGAGGCTGCCTATCCCATAGCGGAAAAAGCTCTGCGTATGCGTCCCGCAGACCTCCATCAAAATAACTCTTTTATCCAAAGGGGTAGCCTCGCGAATTTTATCCGCGAGGTTTTTAATCAGCTTCTTGTTTTTAAACTCGTCTATATATTTCATTTGAATATCTTTAATGTCTTTTTTGCCTCTTTTTCATCTAATTTTTGTATGCCAAATCCGGCATGGACAATAATATAATCTCCGACCCTTAGATTAGCGACTAACTGGACATTAACCCTCTTTTTAACTTGGCCTATTGAAACAACGGCCATATCTTTTTCTATCTCTAATACCTTCATCGGAACCGCTAAACACATAGATTAACCTCTTTTTGCAAATTTAGCGTTAGCAACAACCGCCTGACCTATACTTATGCCTGCATCATTTATGGGAATTTGTTTATGGGTAAAAACCTCAAAATCTTCGCTGCGCAGTAAATCCAACGCCAATTCGGAAATTATGCGGTTTTGGAAAACTCCCCCGCTTAATACTATTTTATTTAAATTAGTTTTTTTACGTAAAACCATACAAGTATCTTTTATTATCTTGACCACTGTGCAGTGAAATTTATATGCGATTTTGGCATGAGAAACTCCATGTTTTACATCGCGAATGATTTCTTTAAATATCTGACTGGGATCAACAACCAAGCAATCACCATTCTTTATTTTAAATCCATAACCGGCGAAGCGCGAGTCTATAGCCTCAAAGGCAAGCTCTTCTAGCTCTATAGCTGCCTGGGCCTCAAAGTTAACCTTGTCCCTGGCGATAACTAAACTGGCCACCGCGTCAAAAAGCCTGCCCATACTTGAAGTAAGCGGAGAATTTATATTCTTTTCTAACATCTGTTTTATAATTTTAAACTTAGGCCTATTTAACCTCTTGGTGAAATCGATCCCGAGCGTTTTGGTTTTATCTTTATATATATTATCCAACCAGCTAACGGCCATACGCCAGGGTTCTAATATAGCTTTGGTAGCTCCGGGCATGGGTATGTACTTCAGGTGCCCGGCACGCCTGTAATTATCAAGACTGGCGACTAAAAATTCCCCTCCCCAGATATTTCCGTCGCTGCCGAAACCCGTTCCATCAAAAGCCACCCCGATTACCTTGCCTTTTATATTATTGCCAAACATACACGAGGCTATGTGCGCATGATGGTGCTGTACGCTCACGGCTTGATCAATTCCGTAACGCCTGGCAAACTCCATAGCATATTTTGTCGAGAGATATTCCGGGTGTAAATCATAAGCAATAATTTTTGGTTTTGTATGTAGCCTTTTAATCAAAGAAATTATGCCTTTTTGGTATTTAGTAAAACTTTTTAGATTCTCTAGGTTCCCGAAGTTTTTACCGATATAAAGTCGCTTTTTAAACGCCAGGCAAAAAGTATTTTTTAGCTCCGCGCCGAATGCCAAAACCGGCTTTCTAAAATTAACCGAAGAACCAATTATATCGACGTCTCTCATATCTTTTGTTTCCTAATTTCTAGTTATTACGTATGCTGGCTCTAACCTCACCGGCCGGTAAGAAATTTTTACTTTTTTGAGGTTTTCTAGGCCGGAATCATCCATTATATTGATAAAAGAAAACCCATTAAGTCCCCTTACAAATTCCCTGAATATATACTGCGCCAGCCCCTTAATATCTGTATCCGTGACTTCAAAAAGCACGCAAAACGTATCTTTATTTAATTTGAAACCAAAACTATAGCCCTTAATTTCACCTTGAACTTTCACTACTCTACCGATGAGATTAAGAGACTTATAATATTTCATCGCCAATAAGTTCGTGGAATAATTATCCTCTAACATCCTTTGATAGATAGAATCGCTGGCCTTCTCTTTTCGCTTGGCTAACCAGCTCTTGAATAAATCCATGCATTCGTCTTGAAAATCGGGCTTGAATTCTTGCAGCTTAAATTTGTAATTCTTTACAAAATAGTTATAAGCAGAGCGCTTGCTTTTGTAGTTATTTCCTGCAAGAGAAACAAGGTCTTTCTTCAAATACAAATATTCGCTAGTTCTAGGCTTAACCGCCAAACCAAATGATTTGTAGAAATCTAGGTCTCCTCTTTCTACATTTTCTATACGGGAAAAAGATTTATTGGAATTGGCGTCAGCCATTATCTTAAAACATTGACTTATAATTTCTGGGCTTGCTTTTCCAAGCGGCGGAAGATACATAAAGCAGCCTATGTCATCCTGCATAAATATACATAGTGATCCGCCGATTATTTCCCAAGTTATCCTAAAGAAATCCTTCCAAATAAATATATTCGTAAAAGAGAAAGACGATAAATTATGTTCCTTAAGACGCAGATATTTCTCTATGATTGATTTATCTTTGAGTTCTAATTTTTTCACGATAAATTTATCTCTTGTAAGAAAATAACGTCTTCTTGATAGTCACCGATAATTTGCGGATTTATTTTTATCAATTCTTTTATGTCTTCTTGCCCAAGAAATGCTAGCAAATATTTAACGAATCCCTGGAATTCATGGCTATTCTGTTTATCTTGCAAAAAAGGGCACTTAAGGTCTACGCCGAGAAAGAATTTATTATCTTTCTTGACTAATAAAAACGGATAAAGGCTGCAATCAAACGGCCGACTCTGATATACGCGGCACCTATTATCTTCAAGCCGAAAACACGGACACAAATAGACATCCTTATAAGACTTAAGCTCAAACTTATTCTTTTGATTAATTAACTCTTTGGGCAGCTTTAGAATATCTGTATCGGTAAGTGCCGGAGACCAGGCAGAATCGGCTTCGCTAAATCTGCAACAGACATCGCAAGAAAGGCAAAATTTTGACGGCACAAATTGCTTTGGTTCCATAAAAATCATTCTCCTGAAAACTGTAATAAAATTTTTCTTTTACGCGCCCTGTTGTCAAAATCGATGAAAATTATCTGCTGCCAGGTCCCAAGAAAAAGCTTGCCGTCGATAAAAGATATTGAAAGGCTTGGCCCAACTAGCGACGAGCGAAGATGAGAATGGGCATTGCCATCATGCCAGGCCCCATCATGATTATAGTCTTTGTCTTTAGGGATAAAATTTTCGAACATTTGTTTCAGATCATTAATCAATCCCGGTTCGTATTCGCAGGTTGTTATCGCGCAGGTCGAACCCAAAACCGAAATATTAACAATACCGTTTTTAAGCCCTGCCTTGGCTAATCTAGAATTGACTTCGCCGGTTATGTCTTTAATATCCGAATCGCCCTTAGTAGACAAAGTTATATAATCGGAAATTATTTCCATATCAAAATCTTGAAATTAGGAAGTTTATTCTTTAATAATCTGGGGGTTCTTCTCTAAAATCTTAAGAAAAGCCTCGACAACGGCGGGATCAAATTGGCTTCCGCTGCATTTTTTAAGCTCATCAATAGCATTGGCAAGGCCGAGCGACTTACGATAGGGCCTGTCGGAAATCATGGTATCAAAAGCGTCGGCAACCGAAAGAATCTTGGCGCCTAATTCAATCTTATAGCCGGGCAATCTATCGGGATAACCTGTGCCGTTTAGCTTTTCATGATGATGCCTTATCAACTTGGCAGCCTCCTGCAAAAAGGGCAAGGATTTCAAGATTTCCTCTCCCTTTGCTGGATGGCTCTTAATCTGGGCATATTCCTCGTCGGTAAGCTTGGCGGGCTTAGACAGAATTTCATCTCTAATTCCAATTTTGCCAATATCGTGCAATAATCCCCCGCGTCTTATATTTTCTATTTCCATAAGCGATAATTTCATCTCTTCGGCAATAGCTACGGCGTATTTAGTTACGTTTGATGAATGTCTGTATGTGTAAGGATCCCTGGCGTCCAAAGCCTCGGCTAGGGCTGCCACTGTCCTTAAATACCCCTCTTGAATCTCGTGATAAAAATATGAATTCTGGATAGCGGTAGCTGTCTGCAAAGCCATACTTTTTAATAATCTAATATCGTCCTGATCAAAACTAGTGCCTGTTTTTTTGTCATTCAAATTGATTACGCCTACAACCTCTCCTTTGATGGATAAAGGCATGCTTAAGATTGCTCCGCGGTAATATTGTTCTTTATTATTAGACCTAAACCAGCTATCTTGCTCTATATCATTGATGAGTATATATTCATTTATTTCCATAGTCCTTCCGGATATACTTTCGCCTTTTTTGATGCGGATCTGCCTTGTCAAATCTTGGGTCATACCTATCGCGTATCTTATTATTAGCTCTTTCTTATTCCTATCCGCCAGAAGAATTGCGCATTTTTCAACATTAAAAATATTTGCGGCATTTTCTACGACACTTTTGGCTATATCGTCTAGTTTTAACTTGGTAGAAATTTCCTGGTCAAACTTCAAAAGCAGATTCAGCTCGTTTTCATACATTATCTTTTTCTCGAGCACAGATGCCGGCGCTTCGTATTTTGGCTCATGAATTTTGGGTAATTTATCCAGAATTGGAGCGATCACCTTAGGCCCCTTCTGATAAGAAGACTTCTCCTTTAATCTCCTTAAAATAATAAACCGGGCAATATTTATGCCCGCTAAAATCCCGAAAAATAATACTACAAGGTTAAGATAAAAAATCGTTTTCATTTTATAAGACTGCCTATTTTTACCTCTTTATCAGGTATCAAGATTGATATTCCGTTATCGTCTGATGCCGCCAAAAGCATGGCCTGGCTTTCAACGCCGCGGATAACTGCCGGCTCTAGATTATCTACCACGATAACCGAGCGATTAAGTAACTGTTCGGGGCTATAACTGCCTTTGATCCCGGCAACTATTGTTTTTTCCTTATCCCCAAGGTCGATCTTGATAACATAAAGTTTATCGGCATTGGGATGATTGACAACCTCTTTAATCGTAGCCACTTTTATCTCAAGTTTCTTAAATTCGCTAAATGAAATCATAGCCTCCTCCATGTTTATTTATTATACCACAATATGCATAAACCCTCAAATAGAAACCGCCTGAAGAATAAAAAATCCCCATTACAATAAATGGGGATTTAATTTACTGGCGAAGAAGAACGAGCCCGACGAGTCTGCTTCGCGCTTCGGAATCAAAACTATGGTATGTGCTTCGCAGGACTTTACGTCGGGACTGCTTGTTCCTACGAAGCTCCCGAATGAAAGTTCGGGAGCGAAGTAGAACGGGCCCGACGAGATTTGAACTCGCGATCTTCAGATCGACAATCTGACATGTTAAACCAGGCTACACCACGGGCCCAAAAAATTCAAAACTAAAAAGTAAAAAGGTAAAAGAACTTAAAATTAAAAAGTTCTAAATTTTAACTTTCAGTTTTTACTTTTCCCTTTTGCCTTTTTACTTCGCTTTGCTAAAAGCAAAGCGAGTGGGCGCTAGAGGGCTTGAACCCCTGACCTTGTGAATGTAAGTCACACGCTCTAACCAGCTGAGCTAAGCGCCCGCCTTCATTTCTAACTTCCCTGCCTGACGGCAGGCAAGGGCGAGGCTATCCCGCCGAAGCCCTTAATATCTTACTTATAAATTACGGGCGTAGGCGGACGCCCGAAATTTATCATTTCGAGTATTACTATAATAATTGCAGAGGCCTTGATTGTCAATAAAAGATTCTTGGGGGGCTTTTTGGAATAGTTAATGAGAAAAATCTATGTGGGACCAAAAAATTGCATTATTCCCTTGCGGATCATGGTCACGGCTATGGCAGCCAACAAGAGGCTCATTATCTTTGAAAGGGCCTTTGAACCCGCCTCGCCTAAAACCTTTATCAAAACTTGCGAAGAAGAAAATATCAACCCGGCTAAAAGAACATTAATTACCACTGAAGTTAAGGTAGCTATAGCTCCATGCTCAGTAATAATAATTAAAGAGGTGGTTAAAACAGCTGGGCCAACAATCAACGGCGTGCCCAAAGGCACAGCACCTAGAGAATTGACGGGCACGCGGCGACGCTTTTCCGGATTTAAGATATCCAATATAGCAATGCCCAAAAGCACAAGGCCTCCGGCTACCATAAAATCTCCCACGGTTATATTCAGTAATTTAAAAACAGCTTTCCCTAGGAATATAAAACCAGCAGCTAGGCATATTGCGGTTATCATCGACTGGATGATGATCCTTGTCTTTTCTTTCTTTTTTATTCCTTCGGTAAAAGAGACATATATTGGCAGGACTCCGATAGCGTCGACAGCAACAAAAATCGGAATAAAAGCCAACAAAATATCTTTAATCATAGGCCACTCCTTTAAAATAAGGTTTCTGTTAAAGTTTCTTTAACACAGATTTACACATATTTCACAAGGATTACACAGATCGATCGTCTAGATATATCTGTGGAAATCTGTTTAGATTTGTGAATATCTGTGTTAAAAATGCTTATTATACAGTATCAAAATTATAATAACTTAAAACCTTGACCTTGGCATAAGACTTAGAAACCAGCCAATCATGGAATTTATTCATAAATCTATCGTGAAATCTCTTGTCCTTCCAGGAATAGACCGAGGCGTACTGATATTTAGAATCAACTCTCTTCATAGTGGAATAACTGATAAAACCTTTTGCCTTAGCTGCGTAGCGCGCCCACATCCGGCAATCACGCTGATATTTCTTCAGCTCTCTTTTATCAATCTTAAATAAAACTGCGTGAGTAAACATTTATAATTTACCCACAGCCATCAATGTAAATACCATCACAAAAAGCGCAACTGTCTCAATTATACCCAATACCATAAGATAATTACTAAATCCCTTCCCCGTCTCCCCCAGTGCGTCTGCGGCTGCTGCTCCGGCTTTTCCCTGCATCCAGGCAGAAAGCCCTATTGCCATACCGCAGAATATACCTGCATCCCATAAATATTGGCCCTTGCTAGCGGCTGCCGCTAAGGCATTCATAACAATCATACCGTAAATAGTCTGGGTAAGCGGAGCGCCTACGAACACAATTAGAATAAACGGTGCGCTTTTATTCTGATAAAAACATTTTTTCCATGAGCCAACCGCAGCCATGCCCGCAACTCCGGTTCCCAACGCTGAGCCCATCGCAGCAAAAGCTAACGCCGCGAGTATCCCTAAATTTTTAAAGTGCAACAAAGTTCCTTCCATATCGCTTCTCCTTTTTTAATGAACATGTACCTTACGTAGTCTCCAACTCCGTAGGTTATTTATGTGGATTAAACGCCGCCATTTTGGCGGATTAGATTATAACTCCCGTTCCTCCCAAAAGAGCGAGGTCAAGCTCAGACACAAAACTTACGTCCTTCGACTACGCTCAGGACGTAACCCTGAGCGGAACCGAAGGATTACGTTCATTTTCGTTCCATAAGTGTTGACTTCACTTGAAATGGTTGGTAGGGTACTCCGGCCCATTCCATATTCAAATGACTGGAAAATTCTAATAAATTCAATCGTACACCGTGTACCAAAACAGACATTGCACCCAGAAGCATGTTCAAGGTATGCCCAAATATAAGCACCAAAACAGTTACCAGCCCGCCGAAGAAACCTCCTTCTATGCTTACTGCCATCTGATTAAATGCATCAGCTACTGCCACGGTTGCAGTTCCTACTGCAAATAATCTTATATACGATACAATATCGGTAAAACTATTCACTGCATTTAAAAGAAGCTCCCTTGCTCCAAACCCTACGCTTTTTAAAGGATTTTTTACGGGGATTGCAAATAATACAATCAAGCTGGCTCCTACTATAAAAAACCATTTTGCGAAATTAGGAAAAGTTTCACCTAAAATCAAAAATCTTGCCAAGAAGAAACCTCCCCACAAAAGACAAATCCATCCGATTTCGCTAAGAGCTTTTAAATGCGGAAATTTAATTATTCCTCTCCATAAATGGGCAATACTTAAATGTATGGCGCCGATTAAAAAACACAATGCCTGCGCATTTTTACTCTCGGTCAATGAAGGCATAAGCGGCTTAAACCAAGCCGGAAGCCAGTCCTGGCCAAAGAATGTCCCTGTAAGAAGACCCCAAACCATCGCACAGACACCCAATATATAAGTCAAATAAAATATGCTTTGGCCTTCAATTCTATTTTTTAATTTTCTATGTACATAAAAGTTAATGCCAAAAACTATGGCGCCATAACCAAAATCTCCGATTAACATCCCAAAAAATATAGAAAAAAATAATAAAAACCAAAGGCTGATATCTAATTCTTTGTAACCGGGAAGCGCTTTTATCATGTCGAACACCGGTTTTATCATCTCGATCCACTGAGGATTCTTAATCAATGTAGGCGGATTGTCTTCTGGGTTTGGCTCCTCGATAAGAAGACCCCATTGTTCTCGCTTTGCCCTTTTTTCTAAAAGCGAAACAAGATTATGGGGAATGTAGCCTCTTAAATAAGAAAGCAATTCGTCTTTTCCCATGCTAGCCCAAACTTCTTGAAACTCTAAAACTGATTTTAACCGCTCGAAATAGCCAAAAAGTGCTTTTTTATATTTAGCGTATCCTGTTATTTGCTTTTCAAGGTCATGTATTCGTTTCTGTTGAATTTCTTGCTCCTTTAACATGCTGTTTAAGCTTATCTTTGGCGGCTCTAAGACATCGAACGGAAGCTTCTTGTCATCTCGGCAAATTAAAACACAATATAAAACTCCGCCTTTTTTAAATAATGTTTCTACTGCGATACCCTGAGGAATCTGTTTTTTTTCCTTTGAATAAATCCGGGCAAGCTTTACCCAAAGATTTTTCTTTTTAAACTCCTCCATAATCTTCGGGTCAAAATCTCCCCAATCCTGCCAATAATCTATATCCTTTTGCCGCTTCTTAATCTGTTCTTCCAGGATTTCTTTTTCTTCCAGCCGAACTAATATATCTTTAGAAATCTCTTCTTCCTGGCCCTCTAGGCTCCTTTGGTATTTAATATCTGCGAGCGCAGCTATTGATTCAACAATGCGTGTCATCTTGTGTTTAAGCTTACTGACCTCGTCACCGTCGGCTACAGCCTGGCATTCAACGTGCAGAACTCCCAACTGCCTTAAAGACTTAAGCGTTGTTTCGGCATCTTTTGATTGCACAACAACCGTTGCCTTTTTCATCGCTACTATCATGCCATAACCCCCTCAGCTACTGCTTGGGCAATCTTATTTTTTGCTAGCTTACAGCGGCCTACGGCGTTGGTCTGCTGGTCTCCCAGATAAATCCTAATCTGCCTTATATTCTCAATACTTTCAGGAATTTTTACTTTCTCTAACAGATTGACTCTTTGAGTAGTTATCCTCAACTCCTCCCGCAATAAACGTTCTTGGGTTTTAGTAACTTGCTCCTCTTCGATTAAGGCTATAAGATTTTTAATTCTTTCCACGGCTACATCAACCCATAAAGGCGTAAAAAATAAATCATACTCAATTTCTCCAAAAACAACTCCGTCAAAGACAGGGATGTCCACGCTTGCGATATTTATAGTCTTTACTCTTATCTGTTTTGGTTTAACCCAATTTCTAAAATCAACGGGCTGCTCTGTTAATAATCCCGCCCATTCCTCTATCTTCTGTTTCGTAGAATTGATCTTATTCAATTGCTCAGATAATTTTGCACGCACACGCTGTACCTCTATCTGAATCTGCTGCTTTTTTAATTGAAGAGTAGGAAGGTAATGTTGGAACTGCTTTAAGCTATCCCTCTGCCGTTTGAGCTCTCCTTTAGTCAATCTAAGCTTTGCCATGATTTATTTCTTCTGGTTATTATTTTTCGGCCAAAATTCCTCGATGAGGATGGATTTTATTCCCGTCTCTGCCGGTTCAAAACTTTCAGCCATTATCTGCCAACCCAAATCTAGCGCCTTCTCAAGCGGAATATCTGCGGTTAAGCTCATCATTTTCTCTTCAAAAGCTTTCCCGTATTTTAAAAGCTTCGCATCCCATTCACTCATGCGAAAACCCATCGCCATCTTTTCTAGGGTTTCGCGATACTGGGCAAATAGCTGGGTCATTGTATCCATAATTGTCCTGTGGTCTTTTCTTGTTTTATCATTTACCTGCTGCTTTAACCGGCTTAAGGAACCAAATGGTTCAATAGTTGCGTTTCTTAGATAAAACTGACCCTCGGTAATATAGCCGGTATTATCTGGTACGGGATGGGTCACATCATCGCCCGGCATTGTAGTAACCGCCAATATCGTAATAGAGCCGGCTGTATCGAAATCTACTGCCTTTTCATATCGCGCAGCCAATTGACTATATAAATCTCCAGGATAGCCTCTATTGGAAGGGATCTGTTCCATGGTAATTGAAATCTCTTTTAAGGAGTCGGCAAAATTGGTCATATCGGTTAAAAGCACTAAGACGCGTTTCCCCTTAAGCGCAAACTGCTCTGCGACCGCAAGAGCCATATCAGGAACAAGCAGGCATTCCACGGTTGGGTCAGATGCAGTATGAACAAAAAATATCGCCCTTGAAAGCGCGCCGTGTTCCTCTAAGGTATTACGAAAGAACAAATAATCATCGTATTTGAGCCCCATGCCTCCGAGAATAATCATATCTACTTCGGTCTGCATTGCGATGCGCGCAAGAAGCTCGTTGTAAGGCTCGCCGGGCACGGAAAAGATAGGAAGCTTTTGTGATTCTACCAAGGAATTAAAGACATCTATCATGGGAATGCCTGTGCGGATCATTTTCCTGGGTATAATTCTTTTGGCGGGATTAACCGGAGGACCGCCTATGTCAATTAAGTTCTCGGTAAGAGCCGGGCCGTTATCGCGAGGAAGCCCTGCGCCGTTAAAAATACGGCCCAAGAGATTTTCAGAACAGGAAATCCTCATAGGATGGTTTAAAAACCTTACCTTGTCCCCGGTAGAAACGCCTCGGCTTCCAGCAAAGACCTGCAGGTATACTTTTTGACCGCTCATCCTAATAACCTGAGCTAAAGATTTGCCGGTCTTTATGTAGATCTCGGCAAGCTCTCTATAACCTACGCCTTCCGCTTCAACGGTAACAACGTCTCCGGAGATCTGTAAAATACGACTATAAGTCTTTTTCATTGTTTTGTTTTTGTTTTGCCTTACCCGCCACAATATCTTTAATCTCTTTTTCTTTTTTATTAAAATCTTCCGATTGCATTTCCAAAGAATTCCATTCATGGAACTTCTGAATAAGAACCTGGAAAGACTTTCGCGATTCAGTCTTATCTTTAAAATCGAGTTGGGTATTGATTACTTCATAAATAATATTAAAAACATATCGCTGCCGCTCTGCGTCAGTGGCAGCGTCAACCTCATCAAAGGCATTCTGCTGTAGATATACAGAATCTATAAATTCGCCCTTCATATAAACGGTAAAATCTTCCAGGGACGTCCCTTCTTCGCCGATTACTTTCATCATCTGATAAATCTCATTGGCTTTTTTGAGGATTTGTTTTCCTTTGATGATTTGCGCCTCATCTACAACGCTTCTATATTTGCTCCAGCTCTCTAAAGGATCTATGGCAGGATATTTTCTTGCATTGGACCGGTCGCGCGAAAGCCCATGGAATGCGCCTACGACTTTAAGCGTTGACTGGGTCACCGGCTCCTCAAAGTTTCCTCCGGCAGGACTTACTGTTCCGCCGATTGTTACAGAGCCAAAACTGCCGTCGCGCAACTTAACTATACCTGCCCTCTCGTAAAACGATGCGATTCTGGTCTCGAGGTACGCGGGGAATGCCTCTTCGCCCGGTATCTCTTCAAGACGGCCTGACATCTCACGCATGGCCTGCGCCCACCTGGAAGTAGAATCCGCCAACAAAAGAACGTTCAGGCCCATCTGTCTATAATATTCTGCGATGGTAACTGCAGTATATACGCTTGATTCCCTGGCCGCAACCGGCATGGAACTGGTATTACAGATAATCACGGTACGTTCCATCAGCGGTTTATTCGTCTTTGTATCTATTATCTCAGGAAAAGTTCTTAGGGTCTCAACAACCTCACCGGCGCGCTCGCCGCAGGCTGCGATAATCACGATATCAATCTCTGCGTGCTTGCTGATCAATTGTTGCAAGACTGTTTTTCCAGAACCAAATGGTCCGGGTATACAATAAGTTCCTCCCCGGGCAACTGGGAAAAAACTATCTATAAGCCTAATTTTTGTAGTAAGGGGCTCAAGGGGTTTTAATTTTTCGGCATATGCGGTTATGGGGATTTTTACCGGCCAGATCTGCTGCATCGCTGCGCTATGGATTTGGCCGTTTGCATCTTTAAGCCGGGCAATTGTATCTTTAAGCGCGTAAGTTCCGACATCTGCAATGCTAACTATCTCTAGTTCTCCCTGCAGCGAGAAGGGAACCATGATCCAATGTTTGAATATTCCTTCGTCGACAAAACCAAGCTTATCCCCGGCCTTAACCTTATCGTCTTTTTTTACGGTGGGAGTAAATTTCCATTTGCTTTTATCCGGCAATGCCTCAAGATACTCTCCGCGCTTTAAGAAAAACCCGAATTTTTCAGCCAGCTGCGGCAGCGGATTCTGAAGGCCATCAAAAATTTGTCCTAACAGCCCCGGGCCTAATTCAACCGAAAGAAGCTCGCCGCTAAATTCTACTTTTTCACCGATTCTTAGGCTGCTGGTATCCTCATAAACCTGAAGCTCGGCATTGTTCCCTCTTACGCGTATGACCTCAGACTTAAGCCTTTCTTCATTATGAATGACATAGGCTACTTCATTCTGGATGACATAATCGTCGAATTCAGCGACTATCATATTCCCGTTTATGCCTGCAATTTTACCATATCTAGAATTTATCATGCCTTAGCCGCTATCTCCTCTAAAATTGCCTTGCCTTTTGCTTTATCTATTTTCCCCCAGCGCTCTAGTATCTGCAGTTCTAACGCATATGCGACTAGATAATCAACGTCAAAATAATGGCCGCTCTTTAAATCCTCTATAACCTCCCACCTCATGCGCTCAAGCATCCTTTCTGCCTCCTGAGGAGAATCTTGGCTGAAAATAACATACACATAATGCGCCATGAAAGGATTGGCGTAGTATTCCCCTTTTATATAATCAGATTTTTCTTTCTCTTTTTTTGCGGCTCGTACGACAACCAACTCATTGCGTAGCTGCCTATCAAACTCTCTGTATTTTTGCAGTGTTGCGCAGTTATCCAATGTTGTCTGGGTAGGCTCAATTGTAGCCCGAAGGATAATCTCCTTATCCTTCTCGCTAAGTTGCTCTTCACAATGCTCTAAGAAATCCTCGTATGAAGTTGGAGGCGCCATGGCGAAATCAAGCATAGGTAGACTTGCCACTAAATAGTAATATTCTGATTTCATTTCTTTTTGCTTGTTTTAACCGTGCCTTCCAATAGTTTGGCTAGTTCCTGACTAAGATAAGCGCTTAAAGATTCGGTTAATGCCTCGTCGGTAAATTCATAAAATGACTTACCCTTATCAAAGCTAATAAGAAAACCGGCTTTTATATCGGGAACCGGTTTAAACTCTATTTTTTCTTTTAATTTGGTTTTTAATCCGGAAATAAAAGTATTCTTCAATTTATCCAGGTCTGATTTCCTAAGCAAGACTTTTATATCAACGACCGGAGCCTTTCTTTCGATATACTTCTCTATTACCTTTGATATAATCGAACCAAGCTGCCTATCGCTTAACACCCCGGAGACTTTTGCGGAAATAACCTTTTCAAACAACAATTTGATTTCATTTTTTACAGAAAGCAGAAGATTCCTCGCAGCCTGCTGCAAAGATGCCTCGCCGCTTTCTTTGAGCTTCTCTGCCTCTTGCTTGGCACCATCGATCATATCCTGCGCCTGCCTTTTGGCCTCGCTTACAATCCTGTCTGCGTTTTTCTTAGCCTCGGATTCTATCTGGCGGGCTTTATCCTCTGCGGCCTTGATTCCTTCATTTTTAATCTTATCTAAAAGGTCTTTTAACTGTTCTGGCATCCTACACCACCTTTATTTAGTCCTAAAAATATCGGGGTTATTTAAGAGTAGCGATCGATATGGATTATACCATATTTTAATATTACAAAATAAAACCTTTGCTGTATTCTAAGATTATCCTAATTCCTTAAATATATTAAGGACCGCTTGCAGAGGGTCTTCTGCTTTTATAACCGGCCTTCCGACTACAATAAAATCTGCGCCTGCATCTATCGCCTCTTTGGGGGTAGCAACCCTTTTCTGGTCATTAGATGAAAAATCTTTGGGCCGTATTCCGGGATTAACCACCAGAAAGTCTTTTCCTAATTCCTTTTTTATCATTCTTGTCTCGGACACAGAGCACACAACTCCGTCTAAGCCAGAATTCTTAGCCAGTTTAGCTAACTCTAAAACCTTATTTGCCGTGCCGTCTTCGCTCTGGCTGGTCAATACGGTCACACCTACAATCTTGGGTCTGTTTGGAACACTCGCTGCAGCCTGAAGCATTTCTTTCCCTCCGGATAAATGCACGGTGAGCATAAAAACTTTTAGTTTAGTAGCCGCCTCTACGGCTTTCTTTACCGTATTAGGTATATCGTGCGACTTCAAATCTAAAAATACCTTGGCGCCCTTTTGTGCAATCATTTTCACTGCTTCCGGGCCGCAGGCGGTAAACAATTGACTGCCCACCTTAAACATCTTAACCGAAGGATAAAGCTTGTCGACAAGGTCTTTTGCTTCTTTAAGAGTGTCCACATCCAAAGCTACAATTAATTTATCTTTGATATCTAACATTTTATTGAACCGATTAAAGTTTTTATGTCCTTTACATTCTTTTGTTTTAGGTGTTTTTTAATCCCATCAATTATCTCTATCGTTAATTTAGGATTAACGAAATTGCCTGTGCCCACAGAAACCGCAGTTGCTCCGGCAATAATAAATTCCAGGGCATCCTCAGTATTCATAATCCCGCCCATGCCGATAATCGGGACATAGACGGTGCGGGCTACCTCCCAGACCATGCGTAGGGCAATCGGTTTTATCGCCGGGCCGCTTAATCCTCCGGTAATATTCGCCAACCTGGGGCATCTTGTGTCTTTGTCAACGGACATGGCCAAAAAAGTATTAACCAAGCTTATGGCATCGGTATCTGCGGCGGTTGCTGCTCTAGCAATTAACCCGATATCCGTAACGTTTGGAGTAAGCTTAGTGATGAGTGTCAATTTGGTGGCGGCTCTTACAGCTTTCACAACACGATAGGTTGCTTTATCAAGCTGAGAAACCATCCGGCTTGTGCCTAAATTCGGACAGGATAAATTAAGTTCGATTGCCGATACGCCGGAAGTCTTATTTAAAATTCTGGTCAATTCAATAAATTCTAAATCATTGTCTGCGGAAATACTGACAATTATCGGAATGCCGATTTTTCTCAAAAGCGGCAATTTCTCCTTAATAAAAACATTAATCCCCGGGTTCTCCAGCCCGATAGCGTTAAGCATACCTGCTGCGGTCTCGACGGTGCGCGGAGGCGGATTGCCTTTCTTGGGTTTTAGGGTTATGGTCTTGGTGACGATAGCGCCTAATTTTTTAAGATCGATTAAAGAAGCAAATTCTTCGACATATCCAAATGTACCGGAGGCCACCATCACTGGATTCTTGAGCCTGAGTTTTCCTATCTTGACTGATAAATTCTGCTTCATTGTATTATTTAAAGAAAATCATTCTTGTACCTATGATTACCATAAAAATGCCAAAAAACCTTTTTAGTATCGGATCAGGAACATTTTGTATATAGTGCGCTCCCAAAAGAGCGCCAAAGAAAAAACCTAAACACGCAAATGCCGCTATATTTAATTTAACATTCCCGGCCTGATAGTATCTAATCGCTGCCAAAAGTCCTATAGGAGGAACCATCAAGGCCAAGGTCGTTCCCTGCGCCTGGTGCTGGGTTAGCCCGAACAGAAACACTAATGCGGGAATTAAAATAGTTCCACCACCAATTCCAAAAACTCCGCTTAAAACACCAGCTACCAATCCTAAAATTAGATATAAAACCTGGTTCATTATTTAAACCCCCGTTTTAAAAACTCGGTTCTATACATAAAACTTTATACTTCTTAAAATCCTTTAATCCGCCGATGAAAAAGCTTAAATTGGTCAGATATTTCATCTTGCACCACATCAATAATTTCGATTTTGGCTCCATGGACAAATTCCATTTTATATACTGGTAGGCAAAGTATAATGTCAACAAGCCAGCGATTACGGTAAATAAAACCGCAGCCTTGCCAAGGAGAGACAAGATCAATCCGATAATCATCGCTAAACCAAATATATGCAAGAGATGAAAATTTCCGACATAGATAAACCCGGCCAAAGGAAACGGAAAATGTATCGCCGGATTACCTTTTAAGAACTGAAAGATAATCTCCATTCTCTTTTTCTTAAGATATTTCTTAAGTAACGGCATATGCGCCGCCCCATATGCTACCCAAACTTTACGCAAGGCCTTTATGTCCGCTCGGTGCATATGGTCGACTTTGGCGGTGGGGAGAAAATAATATTTCCACCCCTTTGTCTGGTGTTGGAAACTTAAATCCATGTCTTCGCCTGTAGGGTTATCCCAGAAACGGGCTCCGATCTTTTTCATTGCCGCTACTTTATAGGCGACGTTGCAGGTGCCAAAGAAATATGCGCGGTGACCTGCCACCTGCGTCGGTAAAGGATCCTCGGGAAGAGTAGGAAAATATCCTTCTTTAATAAATGCGTAACGCGGGCTAACCATATTAAAGCGAAAATGCTGGCACCATAATTCTACTAAATTATTCGGATCCACTCGCAATGTATAAACTTCGCCTCCAACGGCTGCGATTTTTTCATCTTTATCGAATATTTTTAGCATCTGATTAATCCAATCAGAACATGGCGCGCAATCGGCATCGGTAAAAAAGATGTAATCTCCTCTTACGTGCTCCAAAGCTTTATTACGCGCATAACCCGGAGTGGGAGAATTAGGAACAGACACCAGTTTTATGAAAGGGTATTTTTGCTGCCATTGTTTGATGATATCTAATGTTTTATCGGTTGATCCTCCGTCGGCGATTATCCACTCCCAGGAATCGCGCGGGTAGTCTACCCCAAGAAGATATTCAAAAGTCTTCTCTATTGTGCGCTCAAAATTTTTAACCGGAATCAGGATAGAAATAAATGGTTTATTAACCATGCTCCTCCTTTAAAATCTTAACTAATTCTATTCTTTTTCCAAAATATCTAACTTCTTTTTAAGTTCCGAAGCTAGTGTGGTGTTATTTTGTTGCTCAGCCAATACGAAAGCCTTATTGAAAGCTTCTTTTGCTTCCAAAATATTGCCCATATCTCGATAAGCAGTACCAAGATTATGATAAACCCATATACTTAACTCCGGCTCTATGTTTGTACTGGTAGCTGCTTTTTTTAGCCATTCTAACGCTTGCTCTGTTTCACCTAAAAAAGCATGTGCTGTCCCGATATGATAATACGACCAACCATCATGCGGATTAATCTCTAAAACTTTTTTGCAATATTTTATCGTCTCATTATATCTTTGCAAGTTAAAATAGATAAAGGCCAAACTTTGATATGCCGCTACGGGTTCAAGTGTGGATGCCTTTTCATAAAGCAAAATGGATTCATTGAAATCTCCCCGTTCTGCTAGTTTTACTGCACTATCCAAATCCCTATTAGCATCAGACTGAGAATAGCCTTCCTGGATAGATTGCGTATCTGTTTTAAAAAACTTAACACTCTCAACCATCTTATTAAAAATAATCTTATTTTTCTCAAAACTCGATTGCTTGTCTGTAAGACTAAAAGTAAACACAGTATTATCCTTCAAAACTTGGTTCCAAATAACAATTACATCTTCATTTTCGTATTTTCCTGGATAAGCAAAGGTCATTTTGGTCGCTGGGATACCAGCTATAGTCATATATTTTGGTTCTTCCATGATGCGGAAACCAGAGGGTGGTTTTTCCCACATCTTTTTTGTAAAATCCATAACATTCTCTACATCTGGAAAAGCAAGTATGCTATCTTCTGTTATAGCTATGGTAGGAAAAGTTGAAACGCCTTTGTTATACATAAGCAGAGCATACGTCCCTGTAGGTAAAAGGACATTTTCTTTTCTTAGCCATCCTATCGGATGTTCCAAAGAAAAACCCTTTTTTTCGTTAACGTAAGCCTCTCCGCCGGTAGCTTGCACTTCCTTAATTTCCTGAGGGGTTTCAGAAGCAGACGTCTCTTTAATGCTTTCTATCTCATCCAAAAAATATGTAATTGGCATACCTATGCCAATATCTGCCTTAATGTATTCGTTTGTTCGCTCGACGATTTTGCCTTCGATTATCTTGCCTGATTTCGTCTTAATTATCTCAGCAAAAGAAAAAGAGGTTAATAATAAAATTGCGATGAATAATACTGCTTTCTTTATCATTTCCTGCTTCCTTCCTCCTCCAGTTCAAACTTTAACTCTAACTGTGGATTTTGGGATTTTATTTCTTTTGATATCTTCTGCACCAAAGAAATGGCGTGAGAAAAAGCATTTTTCGCTTCCGATTTTGAAAGTAATACTCCAGCTTCATAAGTTAATTCATTGCGTTTTCGGCGCATTGTTTCAAAGTGATCGGTTAAACTCTTAAATTCATTTCCTAAAATTACCGCGGTTATCTCAACTACGGTTTTATGTTGAGCTCCGTCTGCAGGACGATAGCCTTTTAAAAGCATAAGCGCTCTGCCCGCCTTTAGCATCGCTGTATATGCCAAAATATAGGTTGCTCTTTGGGCAAGACCGGAAATCTTCTTGGCTTCTTTAAGGTCTATTATCGCCTCTTTTAACAATGCCTCTATTTGAATTATGCCCGCCTTCTGCTTTCTTAGCTTACCTTGTTTCTCAAATTCTTGGATAACCTTATTTATCATTTAATTTGACCTTTTAAAATTATTATTTTATCTTTAAGGATTAAATTAAGAAACCCGCCTTTTTCATTTTTCTCTTTTGCAAATTCTTCTTTCTTATAGGAACTAAAGTTTATTTCCCTGTTTAATTTTGCTTCTAAATCACGGATTTGGCCAATAAAATCATCGAGTGAGAATTTACCTACGATTACCAAATCTATATCTGAGGTTTTTTTTTCTTTATTCTTTGCATACGAACCATAAATAAAGGCCAGTGATATACCTTTATGCTTCATAACCAATTCTTTAAGACTACCCTCAGCGCCTTCAGTTTTGAAAATAATCTTTTTAAGTTCTTCGAATAAAGGATAATTTTTATTAAGAGAAAAGAATTTAGCCCCTCCCCTTGAGAACGAATTATAAAGACCTTCTTCTTCTAATTTTTTAAGTTCTCTAGATAGATTACCTGCATCTTCATTGATAAAAGAGGCTATCTCCCGGACATAATAGTTCTCATCAGCGTGGGTAAAAGAATAGGTTAGGAGTTTTCTTCTAAGTTTTGTGGTAAGTAATATGGTCATCTTTTAAATCTCTATATGTAGTATTATTTACATCTTTTGTTGTAAATTATACAACAAAACAAGTTAAAATCAAGCGAAATTTACAAAATCACCTCTTTTGCATCAAAAACTGGTCCTTCTTTACAGACCCTCTTATATCCGTGCTTTGTGTTAACCACGCAGCCAAAACAGGCGCCAATCCCGCAAGCCATATGCTCTTCCAGAGAAACTTGCGCTGCAATATTATATCTTTTAGAAATACTGGTGACCTCTTTTAGCATCGGCTTTGGGCCGCAGGCAAAAATAGTCGATGGTCTACGGTCTATGGTCCGCAGCAACTTTTTCAACAATTCTGTGACCAAGCCCCTAAAACCAAAACTTCCATCGTCTGTGGCGATTTTTACTTCGCAACTCAAATCTTTAAATTCTTTTTCACAAAGTATCTGATTTTTTGTTCTTGCACCGATTAATATCTGGATCCTCGATGCTGGATACTGGACCCTCGTCGTTTCTGCTAAAAATAACAAAGGCGCAATTCCCATGCCTCCAGCTACGAGTATCGAGTATTTAGTATCGAGCATCGAGAAACCATTCCCCAATGGCCCCATTACATCCAAATATGCACCGGATTTTTTTTGAGATAAAATCTCTGAACCATTACCTACTACTGCGTAAAGTATCTCAATCTGGTTACTGGTTACTGGTTTCTGGTTACTTATACGATGTATGCTAAATGGTCTTCTCAGAAGCGGCTCAAATTTATCGCCCACCAAGACATTCACGAATTGACCTGGTTTAGCGGATTTAGCAATGGAGGGCGCATCCAATACCATTTTATAATAATCTGGCATAACTTCAATGTTTTTAATTACTTTTGCTTTTATTTGGAACATTTAAGCCTCTCTAACGCGTAAATAATTAACCAGCCAAAAGAATAATATTAAAATCAACATGAATGTCGTCAATTCCCAAATAAATGTCTTCAAACCTTCGCTACGCACATCTCCCCATGATTCAATTATTAAGATCCCAATGACAGTAAACAAGAAGCTGCCGATTTCTTTTTTAAACCACGATGCCCTCATCGGCAAAATCTCTTTTAGCTCTCTTGCAAATACCGTTTTTGCACTCGGCAATAATATCGGCGTGGACTTCATATAGTTGTTGTAGCCATCTCCAAATTGCAAAATTAATTTTTTTTCTTCTTGAAAACTCAACACGATATAGCGGCCGATAAAAAATAATAAAAATAGCGCCAGCGCCCAATAATTAAATAATATTAAAACAACACCTACGCCAATTAATGCTATGCCAAAATACATAGGATGACGCTGTATGCTGTATGGCCCTGTTGTTATTAGGCTTATCCCTTGATTTGAATGTTCTGCTTTATAGCCTCTTGCTGAAAGCCTCCAGAGAAATCCCATCAAAATTAATACCATGCCGATAGCCTTGGCAAAATCATCCTGCCAGTCTACTAAAGCCGAACGGAAGAAAACCTTGGGCAAAAACAATAATATCATTGTGGCTATAAAAACTAATACTCCGTTTGTTTTCAATCTCACCTTCATATTATTTTAGGTTTGGCACTTCGGGCATAAATATGTTCCCCTGCCTCCCAAAGCAATTCTTTTGATCGTTGTTTTACACTTTACGCAAGGCTTGCCTTCACGGTCATAAACCTTATGGTGAGAAACATAGTTTCCTTTTTCACCGGATAGGCGCACGTAATTATCTACGGATGAGCCGCCGTAATGAATCGCCTCTTTCAAAACGTCTTTTACTTCCTTAAAAAGTAATCCTTTTTCTTTATCGGATAGGCTTTGCGCCGGTCTTCCTGGATGGATCCTCGCCCTGAACAAACTTTCGGCGGCATAAAGATTGCCTATCCCGGAAATGAACTTCTGGTCCATCAAAAGCGGTTTAATCTTGGTCTTTTTGTTAGAGAGCATTTCTTTAAATCTCTCGGGATTTAAGTCAAACGGTTCGGGACCCAGCTCTCTGATAAACTTTAATGACTGCCAGTTGTCTATCAGCCTTAATTCCCCAAAAAGCCTCTGGTCATTAAAATCCAGATTTTTCCCGTCGGAAAGATGAAAAGTTACCCGGCTTTTCTTGCCATCTCCGGGATAAACCAATTGCCCCGTCATTTTTAAATGTATGGCCAGATACTTTCCGTTGGATAACTCTAAAATCAGAAGCTTAGCCCTACGTAACACATTTTTAATGGTGGCGCCGACTAAATCCTTTTTAAATTTTACTACTGACGGCTGGCGTATCACCAAGGGGTGATGCACACAAACCTCGGTAATCTTTTTACCGACGACTGATTTTCCCAGTTCTTTCTTTATGGTCTCGACTTCCGGTAATTCCGGCACAACCTCACTCCTTTTGTCGCTCGGAATTAAAAAGGCAAAAATAAAAAGTCAAAACTACAATAAAAAAGTCAAAAGTTTTAAATTTTACCTTGTACTTTTACCTTTTTCCTTTTTACTTTTGAATTATATTTATCCATACCTCTCTCGTTCTTGGACCGTCAAACTCGGTCCGCCAAAAAACTGGCGAGACTTCGGCCGTTTCTATCCAAAGTTTTAAACGTTTAATCGCTTATTATCTTAATCCAAACCTCTCTATTTCTCGGACCGTCGGCCTCGCAAAAATAAATCCCCTGCCAGGTGCCGAGGGCTAGGGCGCCTCCCTCAATAATAATATTTATTGAGGCGCCCGTCAAACTTGCCTTGATATGGGCAGCGGCGTTTCCTTCGGAGTGCTCATAGCCATCATTAAAAGGAACAATCTTATTTAACTCTTTTAGGATATCTTTTCTCACCGAAGGATCGGCGTTTTCATTAATAGTTATCCCTGCCGTTGTATGCGGGGCAAAAACGACGCACATCCCATCGCTCACTTTAGACTTGGCAACGGCCTGCTGGATTTTCTCGGTAATATCGATTAGTTCTGTTCTAGAACCGGTCCTAATATTTATTTTTTGCACTATCTCTTTCTCTTCTTTGGCTTTGCCTTTGCTTTCTTGCCTTCGAATATCTTATAATAATCCTGCAGGCAAGTCGGCTCAATCTTTTTCTTTTTTATGGCTTCAATACCCTCGACGCTGGCCTGGGCAGCAGCTACAGAAGTAACGTAAGGAATTTTTCTCTGGATGGCCAGCATTCTTATGTAACTATCATCATATTTGCTTTTCTGCCCAACCGGCGTATTAATGATCAAGTTGATTTTGTTATCCTTGATCGCATCGGCAATATTGGGGCTGCCTTCATGTACCTTTTTTATTATAGTATAATCGATCTTGTTTTTCTTAAGTAATTTTCCTGTTCCTTCAGTAGCATAAATCTTAAAACCTAATTTTGCAATGCGCTTGGCTATCGCAACAAGTTTAGGCTTGTCATTGTCAGAAACGGTAATCAAAACATTTCCGTTGGTAGGAAGTTTTGAGCCAGCTGCTTCTTGAGCTTTATAAAAAGCTAGGCCAAAAGAATAATCTATCCCCATAACTTCTCCGGTGGCCTTCATCTCCGGGCCTAAAACCGGGTCTACCTCCGGAAACATATTAAAAGGAAATACCGCCTCTTTTACCCCTACCCAAGGGAATTTTTTCTTCTTCAACTCAGGAAATTCTTTGAGTTTTTTGCCAAGCATGACCAAAGTAGCGATGTGGGCAATGGGAATTCCTGCAACCTTAGAGACAAGCGGCACAGTCCGGGAAGCCCGGGGGTTTGCTTCCAGGATATAAACTTTATCTTTGCAGATAGCATACTGGATGTTAATAAGCCCTTTGACCTCAAGTTCTCTAGCAATCATAGCGGTGTATTTTTCGATGGTCTTTAGATGTTTCTCTGGAATCGTCCGAGGGGGAATGGCACAGGCGGAATCTCCAGAATGCACTCCAGCCAGTTCAATATGTTCCATGACTGCGGCCACAAACGTTTCTTTTCCGTCGCAAAGGGCATCGACTTCGGTCTCGATGGCATCATCAAGGAATCTATCGATAAGCATGGGATATTCCGGGCTTACGCCGATGGCTTCCACAGCGTATTTTTTAAGATTCTCTTCGTCATAAATTACTTTCATACCTCTTCCGCCCAAGACAAATGACGGTCGGACCATCAAAGGATAACCAATTTTCCTGGCGATTTTTGCTGCTTCATCTAAGGAACGCGCGATTCCACTTTCCGGTTGAGGAATTTTTAGTTTAATCATCTTCTTGCGGAAATATTCCCTATCTTCAGCCAGTCTGATGCTTTCCGGAGTAGTCCCAAGGATTTTCACCCCGTTATCCTTTAGTTCTTGGGCGATATTCAATGGCGTCTGACCTCCGAATTGCACGATAACACCTTCGGGTTTTTCTTTTTCGTAAATTGTAAGCACATCTTCGATGGTGAGCGGTTCAAAATAAAGCTTGTTAGATGTATCATAGTCGGTGGATACGGTTTCGGGGTTGCAATTAATCATAATTGATTCGTACCCCTCGTCGCGCAGAGCGAAAGCCGCGTGCACACAGGTATAATCAAATTCAATCCCCTGGCCGATTCTGTTCGGACCGCCGCCCAAAATCAGCACCTTTTTATTTTTGGTTACCGGAACTTTATCCTCGCCGATATATGTAGAATAATAATAAGTGGCATTTTCCACCCCGCTTACCGGCACGGCATCAAAGCGTCCGTATTTCCCAATAGCGATTCTTTTCTGGCGCACATCCTTTTCCTTGATATTAAAAATCTTTGCCAGATATTTATCCGAAAAACCCCATTCTTTGCTTTTAGCAAGCTTGCTATCGGGCAAATCTTTCCAGCCGTATTTCAAGATCTCCTCTTCGTAATCCACCAGATCCTTCATCTCCTGAATAAAGTATTTGTGCAGATATGTCATTTTATTAAGCTCATCTACGCTAAGGCCTTTTCTTAACGCCTCATACATCAGGAAAATTCTCTCGCTTGAAGGATATTGTAATTTTTTCTTTAGCTCATCAAGGGAAAGCTGTCTAAAATTCTTGGCCCCTCCCAAGCCATATCTGCCGATTTCAAGAGACCGGATGGATTTCTGAAATGCTTCTTTAAAGGTCTTGCCGATACTCATGACCTCTCCGACCGCCTTCATCTGGGTGCCCAATACATCTTGGGCCTGCGGAAATTTCTCAAACGCCCAGCGGGCAAATTTTATAACTACATAATCACCCCAGGGCTCGTATTTCTCGAGAGTGCCTTTTCTCCAATAAGGAATTTCATCCATATTTTTTCCTACGGCAAGCTTGGCAGAAATCCGGGCAATAGGAAATCCTGTGGCTTTGGAGGCAAGCGCTGAAGACCGCGAAGTGCGCGGATTAATTTCTATTACTACAAGCCGGTCATCCTTTAGATTATGGGCAAACTGGATATTGGTTCCGCCAATCACACCGATTGCCTCAACAATCTTATAGGAAAGATCCTGCATTCTTTTCTGCAAAGGCTTTGGCACTGTAAGCATAGGCGCTGTGCAGAAACTGTCCCCGGTGTGCACGCCCATGGCATCAATATTTTCAATAAAACAGACGGTGATTAATTTATTTTTGGCATCGCGCACAACCTCAAGCTCTAGCTCTTCCCAGCCGTAAACCGATTCCTCAACCAAAACCTGGTGGATAATACTCGCAGACAGACCTCTGGTAACAATGGTTCTTAATTCTTCGACGTCATTAGCCTTTCCGCCGCCGGTTCCCCCCAAGGTATAAGCCGGACGTAAAATAACCGGATATCCTAATTCCTTGGCAATTTTTTCCGCCTCTTCCACGGAATAACAAGGCGCGGATTTCGGCATGTCAATCCCGAGCTTATTCATTGTATCTTTAAAGGCGATTCTGTCTTCGCCCCGCTCAATAGCATCGGCTTTGACTCCGATAATCTCAACTCCGTATTTCTTTAAGATTCCTGCTTTGTTTAGGCTTGATGCCAGATTAAGCCCTGTCTGGCCGCCTAGGTTCGGAAGCAGCGCATCAGGTCTTTCTTTAGCTATAATTTTTTCCAGGCTATCCACTGTCAATGGTTCAATATATGTTTTATCGGCAATTCCTGGGTCAGTCATAATGGTTGCCGGGTTTGAATTCACCAAAACTATTTCATAGCCCTCTTCTCTTATGGCCTTGCAGGCCTGGGTCCCAGAATAATCGAATTCGCAGGCCTGGCCGATGATAATCGGTCCAGAGCCTATAATCAAAATCTTGTGTATGTCATTTCTACGCGGCATGAAAATCCTCCTTATCTATATATTAAACAAGTTTCTATCTGTAATTATCCTTAGGCTTCTGTGCCATTTGAATTTGGGACGCCTTTGTCCTCATTTATTTTTAAGCTCTTTCTTAATAAGATTGACTGCTTCTTCAATAGTATTCACTTTAATCGTTCCGGAAATATCCCAGTTGCTTAAATTTATCACCGGCTTTTTAAATATCAAGGCAAAGGAAATCTCAGAAAGCGTGCCGTATTCCCCTGGCAAAGCCACAATCAAGTCAGCTGCCTTAACTACCAGGGTATTACGCGCCAGGCCTAGGCCTGTTGGTATAGCAATATCAATATAGGGATTGGCATCAGTTTTTCTTTCCCCAGGCAAGATACCTACAGTCAAACCGCCATTTTCTTTAGCGCCTTTAGCTGCTGCCTCCATCACCCCGCCTAATCCTCCGCAAACTAGAATTGCCCCTAATTTAGCGATGTTTTTGCCGATTTCTTGGGCAATCTTACCTGTTTCATCTGAGCACTTGTTACCACCTATTACTGAAATTACCTTATTATTTGACACTTTTACTCCACTTTTAACATATTTTTGCCTATATTGTGGGTAGAATACTCCATTTATACTTAGTGCGCCCGGCAGGAATTGAATCCTTCGACTCCGCTCAGGATTCGACCCTGAGCTTGTCGAAGGGTCGAACCTGCACAATGTTTATATTCTGGCGCGCCCGGGCAGAATCGAACTGCCACCACCAGCTCCGGAGGCTGGTGCTCTATCCGTTGAGCTACAGGCGCAGAGATTCCTCTATTTTCTTTCTAACAAAATCCTTGTCTTTCACCTTGAACTGTTGAACAGAAAAACGTTTAAATTCCCTAACGCCCTTTTGGGCCAAGATTGCCTGCATCTCATTCAGGCATTTATTATTGCCTGTTCCGCTGCCAAAGGTGGTAAAAAGCATCAAATTCTTATTCTCGGCTCCTTTACATCTATCTATATAGGTACGCAACGCCGGTGCCATGCCAAATGCCCAGACTGGCGTCCCCAGACAAATCAAGGAATAGCTACTTAGATCAAGTATGGTATCTTTAATCCGGGCCCTTTTTTTAAAAAATGCTCTCTTACACTGCCCAAGAAACGAATTGGATTCATCCAGGGCTTCAAGACGGATAATATCTGTTGATCCTTGCTTATTTAATTCGTCAGCCAAGGTCTTTGCAACTTCGGCTGTGTTGCCAGAATAGGAATAGAAAATAATAATACTTTTCACATTATCTCCCTATAATGCAAAATTCAAAAGTAAAAATGCAAAAAGGGCGCAATTCAAAATTCAAAAATTTTTGCTTTTTGACTTGCCTTATTTTTGCCTTTTGAATTTTTCCTGCCTGCCGGCAGGCAGGAATTTTGAATTTATGGTCATTTTATTTCTCTAAAAAAGGCTTAATTGCTCTTCCTGCTTAAAATTCTCACCTTCATCAAAAATCTGGATCTTACCGTATTCGCCGTCGTATCCTGGATAAATCTTCACATTGCCTTTACGCACACGGATAATGCCTTCTGCCACACGCGGTGCAATAGATTTTTTAAGCTGCTCATCATCAACATCTAATAAAATATTAAATTCTGTGCCGAACCTGCTTAAAATGGAATGGTATTCCTTTTCTACCGCCTGCGAACTTTTGCCCATTCCTTTGGCATCAGCGATAATCTCATCCAGCGGAATCAAATTCTTAAATGGGATAGCATTCTCCGGGATAAATCCCTCGACCCGGTCTGATAATTGTTCTACGCGGTTCATTACACCGATGGTCAAGGGCCTTTTGCATTTCGGGCAGATATTGTTATTCTTCTTGGACTCCTTCGGTGATAACCTGACATTGCAATTCCTGTGGCCGTCAAAATGATATTTGCCTTCTTCGGGGAAGAATTCTATTGTGTAGAGAAATCTTTTCTTATCCTTCTTCTTTAAGGTATCAATAATGTCGTAGTAATCCATTTTGCAATCAAAAACATTTGCCTCGCGGCCGATTTTTGCCGGAGAATGCGAATCAGAATTACTGATTAAGCTGAATTTATCTAACGCGCTCCAGCGCCAGTTCATCGCCGGATCGCTTGATAATCCAGTCTCAAGGCAATGGATATTTTTGGTCTGCTCTTCAAAACAATATTCAATTTTATTAAAACCGGAAGCGGAGCCGAATACGCTAAACCATGGCGTCCAGATATGGGCTGGCACAATAAAGCAATCGGCTGATATGTCCATAACTATACGGGCGAGCTCTTTGACATCCAGGCCCAGGATCGGCCTTCCGTCGGAGGCAAGGTTGCCGATAGCAGAAAGCGCCTGGTTTATCTTATCTACGACTTTAAATGATGGGGCAAAAATCATAGTGTGGACTCTATAGGTCTTGCCTTTTTTGGAATAGATACTGCTTAACTCTGAGGTCAACATGAAATTTATCCCATTATGGATAAATAGGCCGTTATTTTGCGGTTCTAAGTTGGCTTTTAATTCTTCCAGCCAGAGATGGTGGGTAAAATCCCCTGTGCCCATAAGCTGGATGCCCTTTAGTTTTGCCCATTTGGCGATATTTTTGACATCCATGTCGCGGCTTGTGGCGCGTGAGTATTTTGAATGGATATGAAAATCGGCGATGCATTGCATTATATTCCTGCCTCTTTTAAGATCTCTTCTACATTCCCCCAATGCGTGCCTGACCAATATATCCTAAGGCATGCGGGGCACTTAATGAATTTATTATGGGTCTCAAACACGTATTCTGGAACCTTGTCTTTTATCTTCTCTTTCTCTATTGGCTCTAACACCGCATTACATATGGTGCAGCGCGAAAACATCAGATCCTTATCGGCTTTCAGCTCTAATTCTTTAGACACATCCAGCAGCTGCTCATTGAGTAAATCGTGTTTTATCTGAACTAATTTAATTCCTTTAGGCCTGGAAAGGCGTGTATTGCGCGTTAATATGATACGCTCGTCCCTAAGAGCAACAATCTTTAATTTAGAATGGTTTTCTTCCTGAAAATATTCCGTGTCAAATCCTAAGATGCGCATCCATTTAGCCAGCCTTCCCAATTCTTTGGTGGCGATAAATTTCATTCTATCTACGAGCATCTCGAGTCGTTAGCGGTAATTCGCGCCTACATAAGCGATCTTACCGGCAAAGATGGTATATTCCACCTTGCCGGTAAATTTCTTGCCGATAAAAGGCGAATTCTTGGATTTGGAAAGAATCTCTTCGCGTCTGATTATAAATTCTTTGTCCGTGGAAACTATTGTAATATCCGCGTCTTTGCCCTCGCCCAAAGTGCCTTTGTCTATTTGCAAAATCCTGGCTGGGTTAAGGCATAATTTCTCCACCAGCTGCGTCCAGGTTAAAATTTTAGTTTTAATTAATTCCGTTACACTCACCGCCAAGGAAGATTCCAGGCCGATTTTCCCGAATTCCGCCCGGTCAAATTCAATTTCTTTTTCATTCTGAGTATGCGGGGCATGATCTGAAGCAATGCAATCAATCGTTCCATCCTTTAAGCCTTGCTTAATTGCCGCAATATCTGATTTTGTACGCAGCGGAGGATTTATCTTTAAATTTGTATCATATCCCATAAGCAGCTCTTCGTCTAAAGAAAAATAATGTGTCGCTGTTTCGCAACTAACAGAAATTCCTTTTTTCTTTGCCTGGGCAATTATTCCAACCGACTCTTTGCAGCTTACGTGCGCGATATGAACTGCGGCGCCTGCCTTCTCTGCTAAATTAATATCGCGCTCTACTCTTTTATATTCCGCTTCTTTAGGAGAACCCCTTAAGCCTAAAATTGTTGAAATTACCCCTAAATTCACCACGCCATTATTAGAAAGCAATTTATCTTCAGAGTGGCAGATAACTAAAATTTTTTCTTGGGCGGAATTTTTTAGCTGCTTTAAGAAAAGTATTTCGTCGTCCACAGATGCGCCGTCGTCGGTGATGGCAATCGCGCCTTCTTTTTTTAATTGAGAAATATCAGTTAATTCTTTTCCCGAGCGGCCGATAGTGATTGCTCCACAGATAAAAACATTTGCCTGGGCTGTCTTGTTAATAATATCTTTTAGTTTTTTAATATTCTCGACGGAATCCATTGCCGGCTCTGTATTGGGCATAGCCAGAACTGAAGTTATGCCGCCTTTTAAAGCGGCTTTTGTGCCAGAAAAAACAGTTTCTTCATCTTCCCTGCCCGGCTCTCTTAAATGCACGTGCATATCGACTAGACCGGGAATAACAATTTTATCCTTGGCGTCGATTATTTTATCGGACTTAGTATCTATTGCCTTGGCGACTTGAGATATTTTATCGTTCTCAATAAGGATATCCCTGATATCGTCTATCTTGTTTGCCGGATCAACTATATGGCCATTTTTGATTAAGATCTTCACCCAGCTCTTCCTTTCTTACCTTATTTATACCCAACTCTTCCTAAATAATATTTTAAAGGAAAGGCTGGGTTCATGGTTTTTCTTTTCCTTGCGAGACTAAAAATAAAACCGCCATCCGCACAGCGATGCCGTTTGTGACCTGCTCCAGTATCACGGAGTTGGCTCCGTCGGCAACTTCGCTTGATATCTCAATTCCCCGGTTTAAGGGCCCCGGATGCATAACGATAATTCCTTTTTTTACCTTTTCCAGGCGCTCTTTGGTAATACCGAATTTCTTAAAGTATTCGTGCTGATTAGGAAAGGCGCCTTTTAAATCGCGTTCAAACTGCATGCGTAATACATTTACCGCGTCTGCGCTTTTTAAAGCTTCGTCAATATCATGACAAACCTGTGCTCCGGTTTTTTCTATCTCTTCTGGAATCAACATTGGAGGAGCACAGACTGTGACTTTGGCGCCTAGTTTTGTCAAGCCCCAAATATTAGAACGCGCCACCCGCGAATGAGAAATGTCTCCCACAATAACCACATGCAGCCCTTTAATCTTGCCTATTTTTTCTCTCAAGGTAAAAATATCTAAAAGCGCCTGGGTAGGATGCTCATGCCAACCATCTCCGGCATTAACTACGCTTATATTGACGTGGCGGGAAAGCATGGCTGCCGCTCCCGATGAATCATGCCTGATAACAATGATATCCGCTTTTAATGCCTGAATATTAGTCCCGGTATCGATTATGGTCTCGCCTTTTTTGACGCTCGATTCTTGGGCGGCAATATTAATCACGTCGGCGGACAATCTTTTTGCGGCTACTTCAAATGACACCCTGGTGCGTGTTGAGGGTTCATAAAATAAATTCACCACGGTTTTTCCGCGTAGCGCCGGTACCTTTTTTATTTCGCGGGTGGAGATCTCCTTAAAAGAATCGGCGGTATCTAGTATAAGCTCGATCTCTTCTTTGTTTAGCTCGTAAAGCCCTAGCAAGTCCTTTTTGGTCCAACTACTCATATTTTTCATCTTTCGTAAGCAGACAACTTACAGAGTCCGCCATTGCTTCGTTGGCGGACGATGTAAGTTGTAGCCCCGAATATATCGGGTCTTCTGCGAATTGGACCCCCACACCAATAGCCACAGGTCTTAAAAACAGGCAATTGGTGTGGGGGTAAATTCAGCCGGCAGACTTACGTCGCCATCTACTGGAGACAGGTGCGACGTAAGTCTGGGCTTCATTTATTTTAGTCCCGCTCAACGATTACCACCTCGTCTATCTTGTCTTCTTCTTGCAGGCGCACCTCTATAATCTCATTTTTAGAAGTAGGGATGTTTTTGCCGGCAAAATCTGCCCGGATAGGAAGCTCCCTATGTCCCCTGTCAACCAAGACCGCAAGCTGTATCTCTTTGGGCCTGCCAAAGTCCATGAGCGCATCTATCGCCGCCCTCACGGTCCTGCCGGTATAGAGAACATCATCTACCAGAATGATTTTCTTATCGGAAATATCAAAACCTATCTGCGTCTTGTGCACCACAGGCTGCTCGGAAATCAAAGAAAGGTCGTCCCGATAGAGAGTTATATCTAAAATTCCAACGGGAACTTTGTTATTGTCTATCTTTTCAATACAGGAAGCTAACCTCTCGGCCAAAAAAGCTCCCCGGGTTCTTATGCCGACAATACAAAGGTCTTGTGTGCCTTTATTGCTCTCGATTATCTCGTGGGCAATACGCATTAATGCGCGCTCGATACCAACTTTATCCAAAATTTTGGCTTTTTCTTTCATTTTTGTCCCTCTACAGGCTTCCGCCTGTAGTATCCCAGATTTCCATTCCCCACGCGGAAGCGTGGGGTAAAAAAAATCCGCTTAATATTGCCTAAGCGGATTTTTATATTTTATATTTAGTTTACTCATTTTGCTCCCTTGCCGGTCTCTCAAGGACTAGCTTAAAGGTTTTATTATTGTTAAAATATACCATTTAAGAGCCGGGTTGTCAAGGATAAAGTTCGGCCGAGCAGTGTTGTTTCTTAATCAAAAATAGGCAGGCTCCCCACGCTCCGCCGGTAAGATTAAAGGCAATATCCCTTAGATCGTAGACCCTGTAGGGCAGGAAATACTGGAGGCCCTCGTCCAGAAACGCAAACACTGATATAGTTATAATTAACAAGATGCAGGACCGAATATTTATCTTGTTTTGCAGCAAGTCTCTGGCTGCCCAATACCCCAAAAGGCCGTATTCAAGAATGTGGATACGTTCCGCCACTATTCTTAGCGACCAACTCCAATATAATCCTAAGGCCAAAAAAATTAAGAATAACAGCTTTCTATAAAAGGTTATCTTGAACCTGTAAACCCGCCAAAAAATAGCTAGAAAAATAATTATAAAGACTGCGCCCAGCGTAAAAATAGCTGCCTGTTTGCCGATAAAGGCATAAACAAAATCTAAAACCTGCCTCATAAAGCTTGCAGAGATAACGATAAAGAGCCCAAAACTAAACGTTAATTTTGATAAGCGCATTATGGAACAATTATATCAACTTACAAAGAAAGGCTCAAGCCTTCTTTAACGCCCCATCACCTCTTTTAGAAAAGATTATTTTATTGATAAATTGCCCGCTAAATGCTACAATAAACCACTTATGAAATTTTTTAGAAAATTGACCAGTTACCACGAAGAGCTCATAAGGTCTCTATTTATTGTGCTTGTTGTAAGCGCCGTATATTTCTTTTTTCTCACCGATATAAAATTTCTCGCTATCCCCAAACTAAAAGCCCAGGATATCATGGCTAAGGCGGCGCATCTGATCAGGCCGCAAACAAAAAATATCGATAAAGTCGTAGTTATCGCCGTGGATGACGACTCTTTCAAGTACCTGAACAAAAAATGGCCCTGGCGAAGAATAATGTTTGCCTACATGGTGGACAAGATCGCGCCTGCCAAACCTAAGGTTATAGCTTTTGATATCTCCTTTATCGGGGAAAGCGAGATACCTGAGGATGACGCAATAATGGGCGAGGCATTTGCCAGTTCAAACAATGTGATTACTGCATCTTATTTTACCAGCGATGGAAAATACATGAAGCCTTTTCAAAAAATCGATAACGCCTCCAGGGGCTATGGATTTATAAATAAACCTAGGGATATAGATTTTTATATAAGGCGCTCCAGAGCCGTGCTTTTTTCTAAAGAAGATAAAAAAGTAGATTTCTCGTTATCAATAAAAGCATTTGCCCTTTATAAAGATTTGCCCTTAGATTCGATAAAATATGACGGCAAGACAGTCTCAATTAAAGATACTATTATCCCGGTTGATAAAGAAGGGACTTTTGCCCTGGATTACCGCCGCAGATTCAAAGAATTTACCATAATACCTTTCTGGCAAATCATAAAGACCGACTTCCCGGAAGATACGTTCAAGGACAAAATTATTCTGATTGGCCCGACGAATGAAATCCTCCACGATATCCATAATACTCCTTTGGGGCTTATCCCCGGCGTGGTAATAAACGCCAATGAATTATTAATGTTCTTAAACAATGATTTTGTAAAGAACATGCCTAAGTGGCTCGAGTTTCTCATACTATGTATCTTTGTTATTTGCATCTCGATACTCACATATAGGGCGCGTAAACCCAGGATTATATTTAAAGTCTTGGGCGCAGTGATCATTTTCTGGGAACTTGGACTGCTTTTGTACTTACAAAATATCAGAATGAATTATTTTGCTCCCGCTGCCTTAATTGTAGCAAGCTACATAGGAATCAGTATCTATAAATACTTTGATTTGATAGTGCAGAACATCTCCTTAAAAACCCAGGCTATAACCGATGAATTAACGGGGTTGTTTACATACAGATATTTTACCTTGCGCCTACACAGCGAGATCGAACGCGGTAAACGTTACAATATTAATGTTTCATTAGTTATAATGGATATAGACCATTTTAAGAAAGTCAACGATACTTATGGGCACGAGGTGGGGAATATCATCCTAAAAGAGGTAAGCGAGATAATAAAAACTAACACTCGCAAGGCTGATATCGTATTTAGATATGGCGGAGAAGAATTATGTGTTATCCTAACGCATACTCCTAAAGAAGGAGCTGTGGTTTATAGCGAAAAAATAAGGCAACTTATTGCAAACAACTCCTTTGCCGGCTCTCGGGCCATAAGGGTAACGATAAGTTCTGGCGTAGCCTCGTATCCAATAGACAATATTTTCTCCGGAAAAGAAATAATAAATGCGGCCGATATGGCTTTGTACCACGCCAAGGAAACCGGCCGCAATAAAGTATCCACTTTTACTCCCAGCCTGCTTGAAACCGCAAAAACAAAAAGCCTCGCTTAATATATAAGCGAGGCTATGCTCGTCTAGTTAAACCAAAACCACGCTATCAAATAGTACCGTCCGTGGGAGGAAACTTGGGATTTTTAGGAGGAGGTTCCTCTTCTTCTTCCATTTCTTCTGGCTCGGGTTCTGGCTCTGGCTCGGGCTCTGGCTCGGGCTCAGGATCAGATACAAGCACGGGCGTTAGCAACACTCTGGGCTGTTTTAAATCTCTAGCGTCCGGGTTTGGCATGCTGTCCGGAACAGTTGGCCTTCCATTTATGCCCGCCAAAGCATCTCCTCCATCATCAATTATTGCTGCTTGCGCATGCAGAGGATTTTGAAGCTGTCCTTCCGCGCCAGCAAGGCCATCATCATTGCCATTATAACCTACTGGCGAACCAGCTACTGGCGCAATACCTGCTCCTTCCAGAGAAACATCTGCTTCAAGAACTGGGCCTGCCCCATACATAGAAACCCTCATCTTTTCGATCTTCTCATACTCAAGAGCTCTTCTTTCCTGAAAACCTAACGGGCTTAAGCTGCTGCTTTCTTCTGCTACCCAATCTGGTCCCGCATAGGATGGAGCCCTAATGCATAACAACCCTATTAGCAAAATTATACTTAATAATATTGTACGTTTCATTTTGTCCTCCTTATAAAATATTGCTATTTTTATCTGCCGAAAGCCTCAATCTTGTCTCCTTTGCCTCCTCGAGGATGACCATAATTGCCTGCTACGGCATCGAGATCATTGTTAACTAATTCTGCTGGAGGCTCTGTATCGTCGCCTCCTAAATCCGGTTCGTTTGTTGACATGACCACAGAAGGCTCCTCGTTAGGATTGCCTGCTATGCTGTCAAGACGACCCACAAAAACAACTTCTTCCTGCTCTACACCTGCTTCTGTTGCGCTCACAGACACTCCTAATGCCGAACCATCGGCAATTCTGTTCTTGATTTCTTCATAGGCTTCAAATCTTGCCTCTCTATCCTTTTTCTGCTGTTCTGCCTTCTGCAGCTCGTTAGAGATCTGCGGTACATAAGTATTGCTTTCGCCCGGCAGATAATCTCCAGGGTCAGCAAAAGAAACAACCGGAATAAGCAATAAGCCCATTACAATTATCATGGTTAATAGTTTTAAGTATTTCATTGTATTCTCCTTTTTACTCACTAAATAAAAATGCCTACTCCGGAAGAATAGGCACGCAAATAAAGAAGACCTCGTTTCGGGAACCTGACTACCCCGACATAACGTCGGGGCTCGAGGCTTTGCGCCCTATCCTTACGGATAGTTTACCCCGTTAGAGCGTTAACTCTAACTCGGCAACCCCGCTATCTCTAACGGGGCTTACCTTTATCGTTCGCGATCTTTAGTTTCGCTACTCCAAATTGTCAATTAAAGTATAGCATATAAAGTGGTAAATGCCAAAAATATAACTACCTGTTTTTGTTCTCAATTATCTCTTTATATAGCATTCCCTCCGTCTTTGCTTCTTAACCCCTCTTAAAAACTAAAAGGAACTATTACTTAATTACAAAAAGTTCTTACATTATAGTTCATCATCCCATATCGGCCCTGACTTTGGTGGTTGTGGTGGATCGGGGTCCGGCTCTGGAGCTGGCGCCGGTTCTGGAACTGGAGGCGCCTCTTTTAAATCCTGCGCATCAGGGCTGATAGAAGGCCCATCCGGAACATCCGGAAGTCCATATGTGCCTGCCAAACCATCACCATGCTCGTCATCACCAAATACAACTTCTTCTATTCTAATACCACCCGCTTCGCATCCTTCCGAACCACATACCCCGTCATCATTACCTCCGAATATTCCAGAGGAATCGGATAGCTCTATAGAAGTTGCTGCCTCAAGACCAGAGGATCCTTCACCAAGAGAAGCTCTCATTTCTTCTATAGTCGCGTACTCCAAAAATTTTCTGACCTGGCCATTGAGGGGGCTTAGGCTGCTAGCTTCTGAAGCTAGCCAATTTTCCCCTGCATAAGAATGGGCTCTAAAGAATAATAAACTAATCAACAAAATTATACTTAATAATATTATGCGTTTCATTTTATCCTCCTTAATATTACTCACTAAATAAAAATGCCTACTCCGGAAGAATAGGCACGCAAATAAAGAAGACCTCGTTTCGGGAACCTGACTACCCCGACATAACGTCGGGGCTCGAGGCTTTGCGCCCTATCCTTACGGAT